>JBATHL010000314.1:0-2013 GCA_049666745.1 Gammaproteobacteria bacterium | reverse complement strand
GAACTCAAGCAGGAAGTCGAGACCACTGGTGGCCTGCTCGATACAGCGATCGGTGAACCGGGCACGGTCGCGATCGGCTTTGCCGGACCGCAATCGGCGTACAACCTGAAAGTGATTCGCGATCGCCCGACCTCGGGCTACAAGTGGGGCGAGTTCGAAGGCATCGACTCGGTAAAACAAAAATACAGTCGTGTACACGAAATCAATCGTACCGGCAGCATGCTGGACAACATCATCTATTTCAACATCGCCCTCGAACGCCAACTGTTTGCCGACAGTCTGCTCGAGGAACTGCTGGCTGAGGCCAGCGAAACCGTGACCCAGCAGCGCGACATGATCGTTTTCAAATACCTGATCGTGCAGCCCCGCATGACACCGTTACCGGTATTTCTTGAAAATGCCGGTGAAAGAGAAGTGCGCATCGTCATCGAAAGCCTGGGCGACTGTATCAAGAACAACGCCGCAGCAAACATTTTCAACAAGGACCTCGACGCGCGCAATTATGGCGTCAGTCATTTTCTCAAGGTTTACCTGTACGATTACGATGCGCTCGAAGTTATGGTCGATGTCAAGATACGCAGCAACCTCGATCGTTTCGACGGCGAAGAAGACATCCCCGACTGGTACTTCGAGGATGGGGTGATTTTTCTGCCCGAGGAAATTGAAGCCGGCCTGTGCATCAACGATCGCGAGCAACGCCAGCTGTTCCGTGGGTTTCACGGCGATCTGCTAACCACCCACTACTGGGAAACACTGCAAAACGAACTCGTGCAGAACCTGGTGCCGGCGATAAAGGTTTATCCTGACAGTTGCAGGTTAAAACCGGCTCAGGTGTAAATGGCGATAGCATTGATGACCGAGAGTGAATCCATAAAATTTTATTCAAGCAAGCCGCGGCTGATTCACATGGCGGCCAATATCCTGTTCGCCCCGATACTGCTCTACTTGCTGGGCGTCTGGCCCTGGCCACCGACGGTACAGCATTACATTGTATTCGCGATCACTTTACTGATCGCAATAAATTACCTGCGCCAGCGCTGGCATACTCCACGCTTGATACTCGACGACAAGGGCCTTTTTTGCGGCAGCTTTTATCCTGCAGAAAATATTTATCGGGCAGATCCCACGCTGCGTTCGGTACAGTTGACCATGCTCAAGGACGGCAAGGTAAAGCAGAAAATCGTAAGTCTTGGATGGGCCAGCAGGGAGGATTACCGGAGCATTGTTCAACTATTGAGCGAACGCTTCAAGCGCGAAGTCCCAGAATAGCAGCATGACGAAGAGTTTGCGGGAGAGACGCGGTTAGAGTTTTGCGTATAGGGGCAACTGTTACTGACACTTTAAAATCACCGTTTCGGACACATTATGGTAATCACGATAACCATGATGCACTGGCGATTTTATTACTATTCGTTTTTCAGTAAGCAGATGTTCATTTTGCTAATCATGACTCCTCCTCCCGGCACTTAGCGGTCATTGGAGTGAATATCTTTCGATAGCGGCAATCGCACCGAAGCAGACGCTGAGATCTTCAGGATGGGCGGCAAAAAACGACCCTAAACGGACACCCGGCCGAATGTGAATTTCACGACTAAGTGGTACTGAAAAATTCGGGAATAAAATCAGTTTTTTTTGTAACATAGGCATAACTGCCATCGGAACTCCGAGTCAGAGAAGAAAAGTTAATCATGAACAAAGACATACAACCAGCCATCACCCCGTTAAATCTGGAGCATTTAATGCAGTCGCTAAAAGCATGGCCCTCCAGCGAAGATCCCCATCGCCCGGGACCTGAAAGTAATCTAGCCGGCTGGCGGGGAGGTTTGGACATGAGACGCAGAACGAGGGTGTTTCTGACGGGATTTTTGGTAACGTTGACCCTGGCTGGTTGCGCGTCTACGCCGCCGGATCGAGCACTTTCCACCAGGGAACCAGCCTACGCTTCGTTGCCGAATGGACACAACCCGATGAATCCGGATCAGCTTTCATCCATGTACGCCGCGGCGTCCGGGG
>JBATHL010000313.1:0-4101 GCA_049666745.1 Gammaproteobacteria bacterium | reverse complement strand
CGCACCAACGATGATAAATATCAATTTTTCGTTGAGTCTCAGGTTCTGGCCGAAGCGAGCAACTGAACGCTTGCATTTTTAGTAGCAGCTAACGGGATAAGCGGACGCAAAACCAGAAAACCAGGGTCAGATCCCAAAATCAGGGTCAGATCTCAATTGTTTCTAATATTAGAAACAATTGAGATCTGACCTGGTTTTTCGAGGCAGGCGGTAGTGACGGCAATAACGCCGGCGAGATTGCCGCCATTCCGAGCCAGTTCCTGGTCACGAAACTGTCTGACCGGACCAGCGTGGGGCTCGCGATTACCGCGCCACTGGGCGGGGCCATGGACTTTGGTGACGACTTCGTCGGGCGCTATGGCGCGCAGAAGGTAGCCCTTCAGGGTGTCGGAATTTCACCGTCGGTCGGTTACAAGGTTAATGATCAATTGGCCATCGGTGCGGGTGTCTCCCTCGTCTACACGCTTTTTGAACAGGATGTGGCGATCAATCGTCCCGGACCTTCGCCCGACGGCCAGGCCAAGCTGGAAGACCTGGACGACTGGGGCTACCAGCCTTTTCTCGGACTGACCTATGCCTTTTCCGACCGGACGACGCTCGGCGTGGTGTACCGGGCCGAGATGGATGTCGATCTCAGGGGTGACCTGAACTTCGACGATGTGCCGTTGCCGGATGGGCGTGCCAAACTGCAATGGGACAACCCGCAGTGGCTGGAAGCGGCGCTGACTTTCAAGCTTGAAGAAAACTACTTCATGGCTGTCAACCTGGGCTGGCAGGACTGGTCAGCGTTCAGTGAAAACAAACTGACAATTACCCCCGGGGTTACGGTACTGGAGCGGGACTGGAAAGATACCTGGCGTACGGGTATCGCTTTTGGTCATTTCGACGGTTCCGAGGGCTGGTCCTTCGGCCTGTCCTACGACAGTTCCCCGGTATCGGACAACGACAGGACCATCGATCTGCCCATGGATGAAACCTGGCAGGCGGGCGCCAGTTATTTCGTGGATAACGCCGAAAACCTCTCCTACGGAGTCGCCGCCTCGCTGATGTACGCGGGCGATGCCGAGGTGGACCAGACGTCACAGGGCGTACGTTTCAAGGGGGATTTCGAGAGCAACCTGCTGCTTACCCTGTCGGGTACGGTACGTTACTACTTTTGATTCGGTTTTAAAATAGCAAGCAAAAAAAGGGGACGGACTACCTACTGGTCAGCAAATCAAGCCGCAGTTTTTGCAGGCGCGCCAGTTTGCGCTCGGACTCGCCACCGAGAACCGTTGTTTCCCAGCTGTGGTAACAGATATACAAAGTTGTCCGCATCTCAAGTTCATCCCCGCTGAACCCGAGCTGCCGGAATACTTCGCGAATATAATCCATGCGTTGCCGATAGACTTGCGCCACTATTTCGGCAACTTTCGGGTCGTATGCTGCCCAGGCGCGTATACTCAATTCATATTTCGTAAAATTGTACTTCCTGAGCATGCTAGCGATCTGGTTGAGGCGATCCCTGGGGCTAAATTTCAGTAACTCCTTATTTTGCCTCACGACCTCGGTGTACTCGTAGGCCCAGTAGTCGAGTAACTGGCGCAACAGATCATCCCGGTCTGCAAAATGCCAGTAAAATCCACTTTTCGAGATTTTCAGATCCCGTGCAAGCCGTTCGACGCGAATACCTTGCACACCTTCCGCTGCGAGAACCTCGAGCGCCTGTGCGAGCCATTCGCCTTTGCTGACACGTTTGTGTGTATTCGCTTTCATACAGGTGGCAATATGCCAGATTCGATTGTCAGGTACCACCGAACCTGGCAGCTATATTTGCTAGACGCCGCCGTTTAGTATAAAAAGGAGTTTTATACAGATCGATGATTACGAAATTGATTGCAAATGGTATCCACCGCGCAGTGGAGCATCACGAAAAACCAGCACAAGTGTCATTGCGGAATTAGATAACATTATATTACCGATAAGAAATCGGGCTGACAGTCAGCTTGTCTCGTAACAGTAATTAGTTGAAGGAGCATGAAAATGAAAATCAGACGTTACAGGAAATCAGGTAATTTTCCTGCATTGCTAATCGTGATCTTTGGACTGGGATTGATATCATCAAATGCTACCGCAACCGACACCGAACCGGCTGAGCCGGTATCGGAAGAGTGTCTCGCCTTCAAAAAAGATATCGATGCGGATCTCGGCGAAGTGCTCAAGGCGGGGTGCAAGCACACCCTGGCGCAGATGTCCGCGCTGATGGACAACCCGCTGGGTAATGTGGCGATGCTCTTCACCCAGTTCGATTACTACAAAATGCAGGATCCGGATAGTGACGAAACCGCCTACAAGGGTGTGTACACGGGTATTGCCCAGTTCCCGAAAAAACTCAACGATGACTGGAACCTGATCAACCGGGTGATCTGGACGGTGCCGAGCATGCCGCTGGATCAGGACAAAATTGATGATTTCGACGCTGATCAATTGGGTAATGACCAGGGCGGCGGCTTTACCGGGCAAAACCCGGATAATTTTCCAAAACCCATCGACCTGTTCGACGGGCGCACCACCGGGTTGGGTGACAGTTACTACGTCGGTCTCTTTTCCCCGAGTGATCCTGTCAGACTGGATGGCGGGGGTAAGTTCGTCTGGGGAGCCGGCTTCGACCTGGGCCTGCCGACTGCCGAAGAGGATATCCTGGGTACGGGTAAATACCTGGCCGGGCCATCGGCACTGGGCGTGTACCTGGGGGAAACCTGGAAGGTTGGCAGCCTGTTAACGCACTACTGGGATTTTGAAGGTGATGACGATCGCGACGACGTTAACATGACGAACCTGCAGTACTTCGTGTTTTATAGTCTGAACGAGACGGATTCTATCGGCGCGTCGCCCAATATCATCTGTAACTGGGAAGCATCCGATGATAACGAGTGCTCCGTTCCTCTCGGCATCGGTTACTCTACCACCGTCCAGATGGGTAAAGTCCCGGTGCGTTTTGGGTTAGAGTTCCACTACTACGTTGCAAAACCTGATGATGACGTGTCCCCCAGATGGAATACACGCTTCTATGTCATTCCCGCGGCGCCGTCTGCCCTGTTTGACTGGATGGGGTAGGCATTAAGGTGAAAGATAACCATGGCACTGACTAAAGCCTGTCATCCCCGCGAAAGCGGGGATCTTGTAACGAATATAGCTAGCAGTTATAAGATCCCCGCTAAGTGTTCCGCATCCGGCGGTAATGACAGGCTTAAGTCGCAGCCATTGGTGACAGTTAATTTAATCAAGAGGATTTGAACATGCCTATAAAGATACGAACCGTTTCCAAACTTTCGCTTGGGCTACTGTGCATGGCACTGGCGTTCCTCTCCAGCGACACGACCCTTTTGCAGGAGGCCATGGCCCAGGAATCACCGGCGCAGAAGCCCCCCAACGCCTGGTATCCGCGTACCGAGAAGATCGGGCCAGACGAGATGTTCGTCGTCGCGCTCGGCACCGGCATGCCGACACCCATCACCCGCGGCCAGAAGTCAAGCGCCTGGTATGTCGAACTCGGCAATGGTGACATCTTCCTGTTCGACGTTGGATCAGGCTCCGCAGAGAACCTGTTTGCGCTGCGGCCGGATTTCCACCGCGTCGACAAAATCTTCGCCAGCCACCTGCACACCGACCATGTCGGCGATGCCCCCGTGGTCTGGGTCGGCGGTTGGCTGAGTGGAAGGTACACCCCACTACATATCTACGGGCCTTCAGGCTCGAAGCCTGAGCTCGGGACCGCCGCTTACGTGGAGGGGCTTAAGATGGCTTATGCCTGGGACATCACAGGTCGCTCCGGCATACTGCCCGACGCTGGCGGTGAACTTGTCGCGCACGAGTTCGACTACAAGCAGGACAACGGTGTGGTTTACGAGGAGAACGGGGTCAAGATCACCTCCTTCCCCGCCGTTCACGTTCTCGACGGCTCGGTCAGCTATCGCCTGGAATGGAACGGCCTGAGTTTTGTTTTCGGTGGCGACTCGGCACCCAACAAGTGGTTCGTCGAGCGCGCCAAGAATGCCGACTTCGTTATCCACGAAATGTTCTATACGCCCAAGGGGCTGGAGCAGGCCCTGGGCTTCCCAC
>JBATHL010000312.1:0-7978 GCA_049666745.1 Gammaproteobacteria bacterium | reverse complement strand
GTGTTATATAACGCACGGGTATTGATCGAGTATCTGGATGAACGCTTCCCCCATCCGCCCCTGATGCCGGTTGATCCGGTTTCACGCGCTAAGACTCGGCTGGCCCTGTTCCGTATCGAAAGTGACTGGTTCAGCCTGCTCCCCGACATTGAACGCGGTACCGAAAAAAGGAAAACCCAGGCCAAGAAAGCGCTTACTGAGAGCCTGATCAATTCAGCCGATGTATTTGCTGCGATGCCATACTTCCTGTCTACCGAGTTTAGCCTGCTGGACTGCAGCATCGCCCCGATACTGTGGCGCTTGCCCTATTACGGGATCGAGCTTCCACCTACGGTCAAACCTATTAACGCTTACATGAAACGGGTTTTCTCGCGGCCTTCATTTCAGGCCAGCCTCTCCGAGCAAGAGCGGGATATGGTCGCCTGACGCGCTGTACCGATGACTTCCAGTAAACCTTATCTGGTTCGAGCTTTATACGAGTGGATACTGGACAACGACACGACGCCTTACATCCTCGTCGACACCAGTAGTGATCAGGTATTGATTCCGGCGGGGATTGCCAGCGATGGCAAGGTCGTGCTGAATCTTTCCCCGGCGGCGATTCAGAATCTCGAAATGACCAATGAGCACGTTTCTTTTTCAGCACGTTTCAACGGTGTTGCGGAAGATTTGTACTGTCCTATCTCGTCGCTAATGGCGATTTATGCGCGTGAAAATGGCGAAGGTATGATGTTTCCCGCCGAAGAATCCGACGACGGCACTCAGCCGCCAGCCGAAGACGGCAAACCCAAAGGTCCTACTCTCACCGTTATCAAATAATGCCTTCAGGCCTCTTCTCTTCGAGGGGGTCAGAGCAGGTTTTCTGAGATGGCGGAGTAGTAGGGGAATGTATTGGAGAAAAACCTGGTCTGACCCCGACGGATCGGCTCTCGAAATTCTGGTTTGGCTGGGATTTTTTCAGACCTGAACCCTCGGGGTCAGACCACGCTTTTCGCCAAACCTTTCAACCTTCGCTCAGAAAGTACCGAAAACCGTGCTCTGACCCCCTCGAAGGGAAGAGGCCTGGGATCTACTCGGCGCAGAAGGCGTTCTGGATCCAGTTGATGTGATCGCTGCCGTCGGCCTGGCGTTGGATTAGCAATGCGTCGAAGCGCATCGGTTGATTGGCGAGGTGTTTATGAGACGCGATATAGAAGAGGGCGGTTTTGATGATTTTGCGTTGCTTGGCCTGCGAGATTGAAGCAGCGGCACCACCAAACAAGCGCGACTTCCTGAACTTGACCTCGATAAAGCAGAGGGTGTCGCCGTCGCGCATGACCAGATCGATTTCTCCGAATCGGCAATGGTAGTTGGGTTGCAGCAAAACCAGGCCATGCAGTTGCAGGTAGTCCCTGGCCTGATCTTCGAAACGCAATCCTTTGCGCAGGTTTCTGCTCATTGATTTATGGCGGTAAGCCGGGAACGAGATTCGAGGTATCGGGGGTTTGCAGAAGCCTGGTCCTGCCTTTTTCATAGGTTGCCATCAGCAGTGACCGTTTCACCCGCCCGGTTTTGTCGACCGACAATAGCCCGGTATTATGCCTTATCGATTCGGTGGGGTTGATCATCAGGCGGCGCAGCGATGGAATCATGCGATAAGCGTCTATGCCCAGTGCAAACAAACGGCTGAAACGTTGACTCGAGTCCGGCCAGAGACGACTTACATGCTGGTGGTCGGGATTGCTGCGATTGTCGATCATCCATGGAATATCTACGAACAGGATCTCATTCAGATCGCGATCATCTTCGGGATTGGCGTTGCTCGAAGAGATATGTGAAGTTGCATATACCGGCAAATCTTGCGCATGGTGGAACTTGAGCTGTGGTTTGATCAGCCTGGCCTGGCGTGAATTAGCGGCAATAAAAACCATATCGACGTCCTGGCGGCGCCGCGCTTCGAACTTTACCTGCTCTTTTATCACCTGCTGCAGGATGCTTTTGCGATGGTTGCTGGTGGTCAGGTTGAGCAGATTTGTGATTGCCTGCGAATAGTCGTTCTTTTTCGCCGGGTAAACCGAGCTACCGACCACTTGTCCGCCGTGCGATTCAAAGCGTTTGCTAAAAGCCCGTTGCAGTCGATAACCCCATTCGGTGTCGGGCACCAGCACTATCGCATGGTGCTTGCCCTGGGCCTGCGCGTAGTCAGCGATCTGCTCGGCTTCGTCCTCCGGACGCAGTCCGAACTGGTAGAGATTTAGCCCGGCTTCGGCATCATCGTTGCCATAGTTCAAGGTCAGGGTGGGTACTTCGAGTTCTTCGCGTTGCTGCAACAGATCGATCAAATCCTTGTCAATCGGGCCAACGATGAAATCCGCGCCATTTTGAATCGCCTGTTCGTACTGCAGGTTGAATTCTGCAGGGTCTGAGCTGGCATTGATAATCTCAAGCTCGGCAACCTGGTCAGGGTCCTGGTAGTAGGCATAGAGAAAGCCGTTTTGAATCGCATCGGCTACTTTTTCGAGGCGTCCGGAAAAGGGTAGCATCAAGGCTATACGAGTGGGGTTGATGTAAATGCGCTTGCTTTCTTCCAGCAGGTTGATGGCGTAGCTGGGAGCCGCTGCATGTTCGCCGTAGCGCTGATACCACTGATCGATCCAGGGCTCCATCTTGACCGGAAGCATGTTCGAACGGCGCGCTATCAGGTTGAGTTCCAGCCAGCCGCGTACCTCAACGGTTTGCTGCTCAGCCAGTGCGCGAACCATCGCCGATTCGGTGATGCGGTTTAGCGCATCCCAGATGAAGTCATTATTGCTTTCGAGTTCCTGCGGAGTCTTCAAAAACTGGCTTATCTGCATCCTCAATTTTGCACTTTCCAGTGGCTTGCCGATTGCCAGCACGCCCCGTGAGCGGATATTGAGCGCCAGCGCCTTGTAACGATAATCAATGATTTCTTCGATCTTCGGCAATGCCAGCAGGCTCTGGTAAATCTTGCCTTCGCCCAGGTAACCACCCGCTTTTACGGTTTCTTTATTCTGCTGATCCTGCAGCAAAACATCCTGTTCGTTGAGTGCATCAAAAAAGGGATCGATTTCATCATAGAGCCCGCCGTAGTAGTACATCAATGCAACCTTTACCAGGAACGCCGAACGCTCGGGCTGGGTGCTCGATTGCGCCAGCTTGTCATATAACACCGCCGCCTCGAGCCATTGTTCGTCAACTTCGTAGGTGAAAGCCTGGAGAATATCTTCCTCGGTAGGCGTTAAAACCCCGTCGTCCGCGGCGGTGCCGGTGCCCGAAAAAGTCGAATCGGTGCCATCATCAACCGGCTGCCCGGGTGGTCTCGATTGGCAGGCAACAAGCCCCAGGGCAAGCGTCAGCATGAGCAGGATTGAACGAGGCGATGTCATCGATGGGTCAATGTGATTCGAAGCGGAGGTCAGACGATTTCTGTAACAGCCTAATAGTGTACACTCTTTTCAATGACCGGCGTACTCTATATTGTTGCCACTCCAATCGGCAATCTCGATGATATCAGCCTGCGTGCAATCGCGACGCTCAAAGCCGTTGAATTGATTGCCGCCGAGGATACCCGTCACAGCAAACGCCTGTTGAATCACCTCGGTATCGAAACGCGCATGATTTCCTGTCATGAACATAATGAAACAGCACGCAGTGAGGAAATTATTGAACAACTTGCGGCAGGCAGCGATGTCGCGTTGATCTCGGATGCGGGTACACCGCTGATTTCCGATCCCGGATACAAGCTGGTGTCCGCTGTGCAGCAGGCTGGCATTCGAGTTTCGCCTATTCCCGGAGCCAACAGTGCAATAACAGCCCTGAGCGGCGCCGGCTTGCCCACTGATAACTTCCATTTTTGCGGGTTTTTGTCATCCAGAAGCAGCGAGCGACGAACCCAGCTGGAGGCCTTGCTCAATCTTCGCGGAACCCTGGTATTATTCGAGTCCAGTCATCGCATCGAAGCGCTATTAAAGCAATTGGCGCAGGTATTTCCGCAAAACCTGTGCGTGATCGCCAAGGAACTGACCAAATTACACGAGCAATTCCTGCGCGGCAGCGCGGCGCAGTTGCTGGCGCGACTGGGGGAAGATCATGCGTTAACCAGGGGCGAGTTTGTAGTGCTTGTTGATAACCCGGCGAATGCAGAGGATAAGAATTTGAATACCGACGATGTCGAGATGTTAAAAATTCTTCTCGACGAAGTATCCGTCAAAATTGCGGTAAAAATTGCCACCCGGTTGACGGGAAAAAAGAAGAATGAAATTTATCAGCAAGCCCTGCAATTGCAAAAACACAGCGAATCGGATGCGCTCTAGCTGAATGTTGTAATTTGATAAGTATCTGAAATTTATAAGGATAACTTTCACTAAAAACCAGTCCATCATGCGCTTCCTGTTATAGTCCTCTAGCGCTCGCTAACTCCACTGTAGAAAACTGGTCGGTTTCTTGCATACCGATAAATGATTGTATCGAATGACCATGCCTGGCAGCTGTGCAGGATGATATTTGGTTAGTGAATTAATTTATCTGCGAATAAAATTTTTTTGCGAACGAAATTTAAGGGTCATCGTCTAAAAATTAACTATGCTTATGCATAACCACAAAACGAACGAATGTTAATCCAGTCAGGCGGCGCCTGATCAACATGATGCGATTCGCAGGGTGCCGATCCTGATCCGATATTTAAGGAATAGGTAGCCCAAATGAGCATTTTCGAAAGTTATCAGCAACGCTTCGACCAACATCTGCAGGAAGAGTACTCGCTGCAGGAATATCTCGACCTCTGTAAGCAAGATCCTCTGGTTTACGCGACCGCTGCTGAGCGCATGCTGGCGGCAATTGGTGAACCCGAACTGATCGATACCTCCCAGGATACGCGGCTAAGCCGCATTTTTTCCAATAAATTAATCGCACGCTATCCGGCTTTTCCGGAATTCTATGGCATGGAGGATGCGATCGAACAAATTGTGTCCTACTTCAAGCATGCGGCCCAGGGACTGGAAGAAAAGAAACAGATTCTATACCTGCTGGGCCCCGTGGGGGGCGGTAAGTCATCGCTGGCTGATCGGTTGAAGGTGTTGATGGAGAAGATGCCGATTTATGCGATCAAGGATTCGCCGGTGTTTGAATCACCTTTGGGATTGTTTGATGTCAATGAGGATGCGGAAATACTGGAGCAGGATTTTGGCATCGGCAAACGCTATCTGAACAAGATCATGTCGCCCTGGGCGGTCAAGCGCCTCAATGAATTCGGTGGCGATATCACCCAGTTCAAGGTGGTCAAGATCCAGCCGTCGATTCTGAACCAGGTCGCGATCGCGAAGACCGAGCCCGGTGACGAGAATAATCAGGATATTTCGGCCCTGGTCGGCAAGGTTGATATTCGAATGCTGGAACATTTCGCACAAAATGATGCCGACGCATACAGTTATTCGGGAGCATTATGTCGAGCCAATCAGGGTTTGATGGAATTCGTCGAAATGTTCAAGGCACCGATCAAGGTGCTGCATCCGCTGTTGACTGCAACCCAGGAAGGTAATTACAACGGCACCGAGGGGCTATCCGCATTGCCGTTTGAAGGTACGATACTCGCGCATTCGAATGAATCGGAATGGCAGACCTTCCGCAATAACAAGAATAACGAGGCATTCCTGGACCGCGTATATATCGTCAAGGTGCCTTATTGCCTGCGCGTATCAGAAGAAATACATATCTACGACAAGTTATTGCACAACAGTTCACTGGCAGAAGCTTCCTGCGCGCCCAGCACGTTGGAGATGCTGGCACAGTTCAGCATATTGTCGCGTCTGGTCAGCCCGGAGAACTCGAGTATTTACTCGAAAATGCGTGTCTACGACGGCGAAAGTCTCAAGGATACAGATCCCAAGGCGAAGTCTTACCAGGAGTATCGCGATTACGCTGGTGTCGATGAAGGTATGAAAGGACTGTCAACCCGGTTTGCGTTCAAGATCCTGTCGCGGGTGTTTAACTTTGACCAGACCGAGGTCGCCGCCAACCCGGTGCATTTGCTCTACGTACTCGAGCAACAAATAGCGCGCGAACAATTTCCGCAGGATTTGCACGACCGTTACCTTGAGCATATCAAGGCATTCCTGGTACCCAACTATGTCGAGTTTATCGGTAAGGAAATACAGACTTCCTATCTCGAGTCTTACTCGGAGTATGGGCAGAACATATTCGATCGCTATGTAACCTATGCAGATTTCTGGATACAGGACCAGGAGTACCGTGATCCGGAAACCGGCGAGAATTTTGGGCGGGCGTCGCTCAACGAAGAGCTGGAAAAAATTGAAAAGCCCGCCGGTATTTCCAATCCCAAGGATTTCCGTAACGAAGTGGTTAACTTCGTCTTACGGGCGCGCGCACATAATGATGGCAATAACCCGGACTGGGTAAGCTACGAAAAGCTGCGTACGGTGATTGAAAAGAAAATGTTCTCCAATACCGAGGAGCTACTGCCGGTCATATCGTTCAGCGCCAAGGCCTCCGAGGAAGACGAAAAGAAACATGCAAATTTTGTTTCACGGATGGTCGAAAAAGGCTATACCGAGAAACAGGTGCGCCTGTTATGCGAGTGGTATTTGCGCGTCAGGAAGTCTTCGTGAGTGCCAGGGGAGCAGTTTTAGAGATTTGACATGGCGCAACTTATCGACAGACGGCCGAACGCGAAGAACAAGAGCACGATAAACCGGCAACGCTTTTTACGGCGCTACAAAACGCAAATTAAAAAAGCCATCTCGGAACAGATTTCGGAACGCTCAATCACCAACATCGATGGGGGTGAGAGCGTGTCGATCCCGACCCGCGATATTTCGGAACCGACTTTTCGCAGCGACAAGGGTGGTGTGCGGGAAGGGATATATCCGGGCAACAAGGACTTCGTGCAGGGCGACCGGATAAAACGCCCGTTAAACCAGGGTCAGGAAAAGGGCCGGCGCGCCAGCGACAACGGTGAAGGCGATGATGATTTCGTTTTCGAGATTTCCAGGGATGAGTATCTCGACATGTTGTTTGACGATCTCGAGCTGCCCAACCTGAAAAAAAACCAGCTGCGGAAAATGACTAAAAGCAAGACCATTCGGGCCGGTTATACTAATGACGGTGTGCCGACGAACATCAATATTGTCCGTTCACTGCGTTCATCCTTATCACGCCGCGTCGCCATGGGCTCGGCACCGAGAAAGCGCCTACATGAACTCGAAGCTGAACTGCAGGCACTGGAGCAGGAGATAGGCGGAGACGAATCGAGGCGGCTTGAACTGCAACAGGATATCGAAGCCTTACGTAAGCGCATCCGCAAGATCCCGTTTATCGACACCTTCGATTTGCGTTTCAATAACTACGTGCAGCGTCCGGAGCCTACCTCCCAGGGGGTGATGTTTTGCCTGATGGATGTGTCGGGTTCGATGGACCAGGAAACCAAGGATATCGCCAAGCGCTTTTACATTCTGCTGTACCTGTTTTTAACCCGCAGTTACCGCGACGTAGATGTGGTTTATATCCGTCATCACACCCAGGCCAAGGAAGTCGATGAAGAAGAATTTTTTTATTCACGCGAAACCGGGGGCACGATTGTTTCCAGCGCGCTGGAACTGACCCGCGATATTATCGCGCAGCGTTACCCGCCCACCGACTGGAATATTTACGCCGCGCAGGCTTCTGACGGCGATAACTGGAACGATGACTCGCCGGTTTGTGAGCAGATTCTGGCGAAACAGCTGTTGCCGGAGTTACGTTATTTCGCTTACGTAGAAATTACCAAACGCGACCACCAGGGTCTGTGGGAGCATTACACGCGCCTGCTGGATAGCCATGAAAACTTCGCCATGCAGCATATCCGTGAGCACGATGATATTTATCCTGTTTTTCGCGAATTTTTCAGGAAGCAAACGCAATGAGTGAACCAATCTCGACCGGGTCGGAGTGGACCTTCGAGTTGATCGAGCAGTATCACGCCGAA
>JBATHL010000311.1:0-14036 GCA_049666745.1 Gammaproteobacteria bacterium | reverse complement strand
ATCCTGGCCTCGGCAGTTTCGCAGGCATCCTGGGCTGGACCTCACAAGGTTCTTACGAGGAAGAAGTTGAGCGCGTCGACGCCAAGGTCGGACCCCTGTTCGCACGCTACCAGCAAACCCCCGTCCTCGACCTGATAAAGGATGAAGATGCACTCAAGGTAGGCGAACGGCTGTATGCCACCTATTGCACGACCTGCCATGGTTCGGATGCACGTGGCGCGCGCGGATACCCGAACCTGCGCGATAACAGCTGGTTATGGGGCGGTGACCCGCAGAGCATCAAAACCACTATCACCAACGGTCGAATCGCTGGCATGCCGGCCTGGGAAGGTCCGCTGGGCGGAACAGCCGGTGTTGATGAAGTTGCCCAGTACGTGCTAAGTCTCTCCGGTCGCGCCACCATCTCCGAGCTGGCGGAAAAAGGCAAGGCCAAGTACGATATTTTCTGCGTTGCCTGCCATGGCCCCACCGGCACCGGTAATACCGCACTCGGAGCACCGAACCTGACCGACGATATCTGGCTTTATGGTGGTTCGCTGACCCGTATCAGCCAGTCAATCGCCAACGGGCGCAACGGCCAGATGCCAGCCCAGGGGGAATTCCTGGGAGAAGCCAAGGTCCACCTGCTGAGCGCCTATATTTACGGTCTTTCGCAAGAGAAGTGATGAGTGAGGTGATTCCACAGAAAATCCCGCGTATTCAACAGGCCATATCGGTACTCTGGCCGTCGTTTATTGTCGCGGTTGCTGCTAGCGGACTTTTTTTTTCGGCGTTCAACCCAAGGGACCTGGTACCTTATAATTTCGATATCGATATCAGCCCTGTAGCGGCATACAGCGTCGGATTTTTCATCTTCTGGATCATCGCGGCTGTTTCCAGCTACGGAACACTTTACTTCACCATTTCCAATTGTCGTTTTCTCAGCAAGCAGGACAGATAGCCCTTCGATAACGGGCGGGAAACAGATGCGGGCTCAACAAGCAGACTCTGGAGATAGCGCACTTTACGCGACTCACCAGAAAATTTATCCACGCGAGGTCAGTGGTCACTTCACCCGCCTGCGGGTGCTTGCGATTCTGACTTTACTGGGTATTTACTACCTGACCCCGCTGCTGCAATGGGGTGGCCGCCAGGCCATACTGTTCGACCTGCCGGCGCGTAAATTCTACCTCTTCGGCCTTACCCTGTGGCCACAGGATTTCATCTACCTGGCGGCGCTGTTGATCCTGGCTGGCCTGTCGTTATTCTTCTTCACCGCGCTGCTCGGCCGGATATGGTGCGGATATGCCTGCCCACAAACCGTCTGGACCGAAGCCTATCTGTGGATGGAGCGCAAGATCGAAGGTAAACGATCGGCGCGCATGAAACTCGACAAGGCCCCCGCCTCGGCGGAAAAAATTCGTATCAAGATTCTGAAACACACTGTCTGGATTGCCTTTTCGTTATGGACTGGTTTTACCTTCGTCGGTTATTTCACCCCCATCGACGAACTCGCCGAAAAATTGTTCAGCGCGACTCTCGGGCCCTGGGAAACCTTCTGGATCCTGTTCTACAGCTTTGCCACCTACGGTAATGCCGGTTTCATGCGCGAGCAGGTGTGCAAGTACATGTGCCCATATGCGCGATTTCAAAGTGCGATGTTCGATTCGGACACCCTGATCGTCGCTTATCATCCGGAGCGCGGTGAGCCGCGTGGTTCCCGGCGGCGCGGCTCCGACTTCGAAGCGCAGGGACTCGGGGCCTGCATCGACTGCAATGTATGCGTGCAGGTATGCCCGACAGGCATCGACATCCGTGACGGCCTGCAATACGAATGTATCGCCTGTTCAGCCTGTATCGATGCCTGCGACGAAATCATGGACAAAATGTCATACCCACGAGGCTTGATAAAATATACTACTGAAAACGCAGCCCAGGGTAAGGGTCAACACATCCTGCGCCCCCGAGTGGTGGTTTATGCCACTATTTTACTGGTGTTATGCGGCATCCTGGTGACTCACCTGGCCCAGCGCATACCGCTGGAGCTCGATGTCATCCGTGACCGCAATACCCTTTACCGGGAAACCCGCGACGGCCTGATCGAGAACGTCTACACACTGAAATTACTCAATATGGACGATAAGCCACACCGTTATATACTGCATGCTGAAGGTATCGATGGTCTTAAACTGTTGACAGACCAGGAAGAAATCATTGTCGAAGCGGGCACGGTGTATCAAATGGTGGTCCGTCTCCAGGCTGATGAATTTAACCTGGAACAACGCAGTGTTCCGGTCAGCTTCCACCTGCAGGCAGCTGACGCCAACCATTTAACGATTACCGAGGAAGCGCGTTTCGTCGGTCCGGGGAAAACATGATGACGATCAGGCAATCAATACCAGGCGACTGGAAGCGTGAACCTTTGGTATGGATGTTAATCGCGATTCCATTTTCGGCGGTCATCATGGGGGTAGTCATGATCACGCTGGCAATCCAGTCCTGGTCCGGCCTGGTGGTTGATGATTACTATAAAAAAGGCAAGCAAATCAACCGCGTGCTGGCACGCGATAAATTTGCCTATGAACTGGGGCTGGCCGCTGGACTCAAAATAGAGACTGACGGCAGCATAGAAATTCGCTTTGATCCGGAGGTGCAGTTTATACCCGGCGATAAAATCGTACTCGAGCTGGTTCACGCGACGCTGCCGGGACTCGATCAACAGTTAATAATGCAAAAGCGCGATACCCATCTGCTGCGTGGTGAAATCCGCCTGCCCGGTAGTGGACGCTGGAACCTTTTCCTGCAAACCGGGGACTGGCGCCTGACCGGATCGCTACAATATCCGCAGCAGGCTACCGCCGAGCTATTACCTAACTATTTCGCGGACTAGCTCATGCCGACAGACCTCACGTTTGCAGCTGCGGTAATAGTTGGCCTGCTTGGTTCAAGTCATTGCCTGGGCATGTGTGGCGGCATTGTCGCCGCCCTGAACATGGGAGTCGCCGATGGCCCAACCAGCAAACCCAGATCATTATTCATCTATCAACTCAGCTATAACGCCGGGCGAATCTGCAGTTACCTGCTGGTAGGATTACTCGCTGGTTCGCTAGGTGCCGGCCTGGCGCAACTCGGTGTTAGCCCGGTGGCCGGAAAACTGGTGGCGGCGGCTTTCATGATCGCGCTCGGGCTTTACCTGGCCAACTGGTGGCGCGGGCTGGTCGTGCTGGAAAAACTCGGCCATAAGCTATGGCGTCATATTCATCCATTGGGTAAGCGCCTGTTTCCTATTCGGAATCCGCTACAGGCATATTTACTTGGCATGCTCTGGGGATGGCTTCCCTGTGGCCTCGTTTACGCGGTAGTCGCCTGGTCGTTGACTACCAATAATGCCTACGACGGGGCGAAGCTGATGCTGGGTTTTGGTCTCGGCACGCTGCCCGCGATGTTGATCGCAGGCAGGGTGTTCAGTTTTTTCAAGGACTGGGCCAGATCACCGCTGGTCAGGACATCGGCGGGAATAATAATAATCGCGTTTGGACTTTACAGTGGCTTTACCGGTTTAAGATCTCAACACCACCATCATCATACCGCTTTAAGCTCGACAGTCTTGCTGCAACCCCGCGTCGAATCGACCCGCGTACCGGCAATTTTACGCAGCGTGTCATGATCCAGAATTTCGACTTCGCGACGTTTAACCTGCAGCACCCCGCAGTCCTGAAAACGGGTCAGGGTTCGGCTCACGGTTTCGACCGCGAGTCCAAGGTAACAACCGATATCCTGGCGCGACATGGATAACAGGAACGCCGACGGGGAATAACCGCGTGACCGGTAGCGGCAGGCCAGATCATCGAGAAAACTGGCAATGCGACCATCGGCATCCTTGCGCGCCAGCATTAATACCAGGTTATGATCACGCTGCATCTGTTCAGCAGTTATCTTGAGCAGATTTGCGCCCTGCGCCTTATCGGCCAGATAAGCATGTTGAAAACGGCATAAAGAAGTTGTTTCCAGGGTTATCGCCGACGACATGCGTTGTTGTGATTCGGTGGTATCCAGCCCGAAGACATCTCCCGGCAAATAGAATCCCAGCACCTGCTCTTCCCCGTCTTCGGTAACCAGGTAGTTCTTTATCGAACCACTGCGTACCACGTAAAAGGCGTCGGATTCCTCGCCCGCACGAAATACATGCTCACCCTTACGATTGATACGTTTTGACTGATTTAGTTGTTGTCGCACCTCCTCACTATCGAGCAATTGCAGACCGAGGCAACCGCCGCGAGGCTCACAGATATTACACTGTCGCACCATGGAGTGGGTTTGAACCTGTGTTTGCATGATGTCTCCCCTGTTTGATGATTCTTGCAAACAAGCTTGCGCCACAATAATGATTTCTACCATCGGGGTTTTCCTGATGGGCATATAGGGGCATTCCAGATACCATAACAGTACCAGATCAATCGCAAGAACCTTTATAAAGTGATTCAACGCCAACCATTCAACCAGCTCTTCCTGATTATGGCCGCAGCCACCCTGGTAGTTAGCGCAATATCGATCGTCAGCCTGTACAACACCGGGATTGAGCAACATCGATTGCAACTGGTTGAAACGGTTAAAAGCCAGGCTCGTCTGATCGAAGCTATCGCTCAATTCGATAACATGGACAACGCTGACAATGATCCCAGGCGGGCTCGAGAGGCTACTCTGAAGAAGGTCGAGGCAGCGCATAGCGCGTTCAAAGGCTTCGGCGAAACTGGCGAATTCGCTCTCGCGCGGCGCGACGGCGAGCAGATAGTATTCTTGCTAAGTGGTCGAAATATGAAATCTCGAACTCCGCCACCGATACCATTCAGTGGTGAGTGGGCGGAACCTATGCGTCACGCGCTATCGGGCAGGTCGGGGATCCTGACCGGGCTTGATTATCGCGGCGCCGAGGTACTCGCAGCTTACGAACCGGTTTCAATACTCGACCTGGGACTGGTGGCGAAAATCGATATCAGCGAAATCCGCAGACCTTCTATCCATGCAGGACTGATCGCTATCAGCGCGGCAATGCTGGTCATTTTTATCGCCAGCCGACTTTTCTTTCGCATATCGAGACCGATCGAGCAGGCCATTGATCAACAGGCTGAAACACTGCAGATACTTGCAGAAACTTCTCGTGAGGGCATCATTATTGCCAGTACTACCGGGGTAATCCAGTTTGTCAATCCAGCGATCGAAAAATTATTTGGCTATACCAGGCGGGAGTTAATCGGCGATTCGGTCAAACGCCTGATGCCCCGGGAGCATAGCCTCGCGCACGATGAGTACATGAAAAATTATATGCAAACCGGGGTTGCCAAAATCATCGGCATCGGACGACAATTAACCGCGATGCGCAAGGACGGCACGCGCTTTCCGATCTACCTGTCGATTGGCGATATCAACACCAGCCATGCGCGCCTGTTTGCCGGGGTGATTATGGATATCAGCGAGCAGCAACAATTGCAGCGCGAGATACTCGAGATTCCGCTGAGCGAGCAACGCCGCATCGGGCAGGAACTGCACGATGGTCTCGGGCAGCAGTTAACCGGGCTGGGTCTACTGGCAACCAGCCTGTTGAACAAGGCCAGCAAACCCGAGCATGCGCTGGCAACACAACTTGCCAGGGGCCTGCAGGAAGCCATTTCCCAGGTGCGCGCACTATCGCGTGGCCTGATGCCGGTTGATGTCGATGCCGAAGGACTCATTAATTCAATCGAAAACCTGGTTGCGGAAATCCGTTCACACAGTAATGTGACGATAATATTTACCATAAACGATCGAGTGCGTGTCTCGGATAACAGCAGCGCCTTGCATCTTTTTCGTATTGTGCAGGAAGCGCTTAACAACGCGATCAAACATGCCCGCGCAGATCAAGTTCAGGTTTCCGTGGGGATCGAAGGCTCGCGTGGATGCTTCACAATTCGCGATAATGGTGCAGGGTTTCAGCACGCGCCCGATAAATCAACCGGCCTGGGATTACGTATCATGCAACATCGCTGTGGATTGATTGATGCAGAATTCAAAATTGAATCGTCGCCTGGTGAAGGCACCGAGATAAAATGTTACTTTCCGGTTGAGTGAGTCAGCAAGGCAACGTATGACAAAAATACTGATAGTCGATGACCATCCCCTGGTGCGTACCGGGTTTGCGCAGCTGATTGGCGATTGCCCGGACCTCGAGGTATGCGGTGAAGCGGGTGATATGGCTGACGCACTCAAGCAAATCGATGCCTGCAAGCCGGATCTTGCCATCATCGACCTTTCACTGGCAGGCGGTAGTGGTCTCGACCTGATCGAACACATCAAATCCCGCGATCGGGACATCCTGATGCTGGTCGCCTCGATGCACGATGAAACGCTGTATGCCGAGCGCGTGCTTGCGGCCGGCGCAAGCGGCTACATCAACAAGCAGGAAGCCCAGGAAAGCATCATCCGGGCAATTCGCCAGGTATTGGGGGGCAAGGTTTACCTGAGCCAACACATGACCGAACGATTGCTTCGCGGCATGGTTGACGCCAACGGTGAAAAACGCGATATCGACAGCCTTTCCAATCGCGAGTTACAGGTATTCGAACTAATCGGACAGGGCGTGACAACCAGCCAGATGGCGGAACAACTTAACCTCAGCGTGAAAACGATAGAAACCCACCAGGCGCACATCAAGAAAAAGCTCGGCCTCGGTTCCGCACACGAATTAAACCAGCGCGCCATTCGCTGGGTGATGGACGAGGGAAGCTAAATTCCCTCAAATTTACAGGGTTTTTGACCCCGATCAAATACCCGCCCCGAGACTGCGATATGATTTTATTAGTAACTATCCTGAGAGGAGAAACTAATGAATATGCAAATCTGGAATCCATTTGAAGAATTCGAAAATCTGCTAGAACGCTACAATAAAAGTGGCGGCAAAAATCTCGGCAAACAATATAGTACCGATTTGAGCTTTGCCGACTGGGCACCATCGGTTGATATCGAGGAAGCTGAAGACAAGTATGTTATCAAAGCGGACTTACCCGGTGTCGACAAGAAGGATATCGATGTAAAGCTGGAAAATGGCGTGCTCAGTATCCGCGGTGAAAAACAGACCGAAACGGAAACAGGTAAAGGTACCAAGCGACATCGTACCGAACGTTTTCACGGTACTTTTGCGCGCAGTTTTACGCTGCCCGACGCAGTGAAAGCCGAAAAGGTCGATGCCTCGTACAAGGACGGCGTGTTGTCGCTCGCAATCCCCAAAGCCGAGGAAGCCAAACCGAAGTCGATAGATATCAAGGTCAGTTAACTTCTCTCGTTAATGTCGGCGGCATACCATTGTATGCCGCCTTTTTTACGCCAACACTCCGACATCGAGAATGTTGCCGAGTGCGTACAGGGTCAGCAGAGACAGGGAGCTCCTGAGTAGGGGCTGGTTGAATTCATCGAATGATCAGTTTCTTACCTGCACAGATCTTATTTGTTAAACTCCACCGGGCATTGATTCAAATCAATACCGCGGCAAGCTATTTCGCAGATCATGATCTCATCTTCCAATTGGAGAAAAGCCATGGAATACAAGAATATACTAATCCACCTGGACCATAGTAGCGGCTGCCGAAACCGACTCGAAACCGCTTTCGAACTGGCGCGTGACTTTGATGCGCGAATCAGCGGGCTGTTCGTGGTTCCGGACTATGTCGTGCCATCCTATGTAGAAGCCCAGATCAGCGTCGATGTCATCACCGAAGTTACCGAAAAAGCGCTGACCCGAGCCGAGGATGCCAGGGCCATTTATCAAAAACTCGCCGATGACGCCGGGGTTTCAATGGAAAGTAAGGTAATGGAAGGTCAGGTCATCCCGATCTTACGCGAACACAGCAAGTACTCCGACCTGTTAATACTGGGTCAGGATCAACCTGAAGATCCCGACAATGCGAGCTATGGACTGGCCGATTCATTGCTGTTCGAAGGTGCCTGCGCCTGCATGATAGTGCCACACAGTGGCAAACTCAGCGCACCCGGTAAACGGGTACTTTTGACCTGGAACGCAAGCCGGGAGTCAGCACGCGCGTTGCGTGAGGCGATGCCACTGCTATCGCGTGCGGAAACGGTCGTGGTGCTCTCATCAGAGCCGGATGACGGCGATTCGAGCACAGCCAGCGGTCACCCACATGCACGGGAACTCGCCAGATTTCTTGAATCACACGGCATAGACGCAATTTCCAGTGGTATCAGTGATCCGGATATGAGTGCCACCGATGCCATCATCGGACAGGCCGCCGACATGAACGCCGACCTGATCGTCATGGGTGCCTACGGTCATACGCGACTGCGTGAGATCATACTTGGCGGGGTTACCCGCGACCTGCTCAAGCAGGCTCCCGTGACCCTGCTACTGGCACATTAACTGGTCGTCGCCTGCTGGTTAAAAAAAGGAGACCCCGGCAGGGATCTGCGGATTCTCCATGTCAAACGCTATCGAGTGTATGCGACCGGCATGAATGCCGGGTAGCGCACAGGGCACCAGCGGTATCGCATCGGCCGCGGTCAAGGCTGCGATGTAAGGCCTGCGCGGGTTCTGCGTCCGATTTGCCGATGACGCGTGCAGCGCAGCGTATGCATCAAACACAGGCTTACCTGGAAATTAATCTCTAATCCCATCGGCGATCAGGCTGATGATCTCGAACATCACCGCGGCGGCAAAATGCGCGGTTTGCTTGTTGGGGGAATCCTTGGTCGGCATCAGGCAAACCACGTCGCCACCGATAATGTTCTTACCCCGCACACAGCGCAACAAGTCCATCACTTCATCAACCTGAAAGCCCTGGATACCGCATTCAAGATTAGCTACCCCGGGGCAAACCGTCGGGTCCATGCAATCAAGATCGAAAGTAATATATAGCGGTGTATCGCCGATACGTTCATTGATCAGCTGCATTGTTTTTTGCGCACCCAGTTCACGATAACGCTTGATCGGCACGACTTCATAACCCAGGTCGGAACTGGTTTTCCACCAGTCGAGAGTACGCGGGTTACCACGCATGCCGATCTGTACGCTGCGTGACGAATCGATCAACCCGGAACGTACCAGGTAAGCCGCCCAATGGGCCGCTGATTTCTTCGCCCCGAGGAAATGCGGGATTTGCTCGAAAGCATCGGTATGCGCATCGAAATGCAGAAACGCCGCCTTTTTGCCACCCGTCAAATTGGCGCCCTCGCCCGCGATCGCCTGGATAACGCCGCCGGTAATGGCATGATCACCCCCGATCGACACCGGGCGTGCGCCGGCCTTATCGATCTCGCGATAAAAGTCGGTCATGCGTTCGATGCAACGCTCGTTGTCATTGGCTTCCGGCAACGGCACATCACCCATATCACCGATACGACAGGCTTTCCATGGATCGAGATTGAATTCGGTATGCACCCGATGGGCCAGCGCTGAAATATCACGTACCGCGCGCGGACCCAGGTGCTGGTCACGCTCGGTGGTACCGTTACCGGTAGAGTGCGGCACCCCGACCAAAGCGATATCAAGCTTGTCCGGATCGCGTTCCAGCGGACATCTGAACAGGGTCGGAATGTCCCACCAGTAAAGACTTTCCAGCATCATTTTGTCATCGTCAGACAGGGTTACGCTCATGTTGGAGCCTCGCTCAGGTTAATAGGCACGTTTCTTTTCCGCACCCTGGTAGAGAATATCTGCCCAGTTCCGGTTTGCTTTATCACGTTCACCGACGCTCATCGAATCCATATCAACGGCGGGGCGCTTAAGTTCAATAAAATCCGGCTGCGCACAGTCTCCGCGTATCGGTAACCAGTAGTTTTCACCCAGGGTCTGGCGTGCCCCGGCGGGCATAAAAGCCTGCATTGCATATCCAACCCGGCGTTGCTGGCTGCGGTTGGGTTGCGACCCATGAACGATTTTTGCGTGGTGCAGCGACATCTGCCCAGGCCTCAATATCAGGTCGACAGCGATCGATTCATCGACCTCCCGAATTTCCTGGCCACGAGTCAATATATTGTCTTCGTGAAAGGTTTCCTCATGGAGTTTTATCGGATCCTTGTGACTGCCCGGAATCATGCTCATGCAACCGGTTTCCAGGTTGCTCGGCGTCAACGCCAGCCACGGCGTAACATAATCATGCGGACTAATCCCCATGTAAGTCGCATCCTGATGCCAGCTGACGAAATGACTGCTTTGCGGCTCCTTGATAAATAATACCGACCCCCACAAAGAGAAAGCGGGTCCGATCAGGTCTTCCACCGCATCCAGAATCAGCGGACGATGCACCAGTTCGTCGAGAAATTTGAATGACAGGTGCGGGTTGTTGCGGTTCTCTGCATTCAGCTCATAAGGATACTCCAGTTCGGCTGCCTGCAGTCGCTGCGCATACTCAAGCGCCTCATCCTCAGACATGACATCGATCGGGGCGATGAAACCCTGTTCGTGGTATTGATCGATTTGCTGTTGCGAAAGTACCTTACCCACCGGAAAGTTTCCTCGTGCATTGGGAATCCTGCGATAGTAGCGTAAACTCGCGCCGGGTAAATAGCATAAATATACACATTTAGACGATGAAGCGACTTCAACAACAAACCCTGCTCGGCATCCGCGATCAGTTTGGCAGTTATGCCTGGGACGATGCAGAAATTTCAGAACTGGTAGATCCGCAACTCGGCATAATAACCGGCTTTCAGGAGTTACTCGATCAACTGGAACTGTTGCGCAAAGTCGATCTCGGATCGATTCCGCCGGCCGCCGATATTTCCGATAAATGAGTGCCCAACTGGCCTTCGCGTCTATCGGCGAACTTGCCGGTATGTTGCGTGGCGGAGAAATCAGCGCTTCCAGCCTGGTGCAATGCTACGCGGATCGCATCTCGACCCTGAACGCTACCAGCAAGGCATTTATCTCACTCGATATCGAGCGTGCCCGCGCAAAGGCTGAAACCCTGGCGATAGATTCAACAGACAGCTTGCTCAAGGGTATTCCCTACGCCTGCAAGGATTTGTTTGACGTCAAGGGCATGGTGACCAGCGGTGGTTCACGCGTACTGGCGGACAATGTTGCACAACACGACGCCGACGTCATCAGCCGTATGGACCAGGCTGGTGCAATCTTCATCGGCAAGAACAATCTGCATGAATTTGCCTATGGCGCGACCGGAGAGAATGCGCTCCATGGCACGGCGCCGAATCCCTACGACCAGTCCCGTCTCGCCGGCGGTTCGAGCAGTGGTTCGGCTGCGGCCGTCGGCTATGGCCTGTGCGCTGCAGCACTCGGTACCGACACCGGTGGCTCGGTACGCGCGCCCGCAGCATTGTGCGGACTGGTTGGTTTCAAACCGACCTTCGGGCGCATCAGCACCGAGGGTGTTATCCCCTACTCATGGTCGCTGGACCATGTCGGTACACTGACCCGCAACGCCGCCGATACCGCGTTGCTGTTTAACACCCTGGCCAGCAACGTACAGACTCCGGCCGCGACAAAACTGGAGGCACTGCGGATTGGTATCCCCGAAGGCTTTTTCTTCGAGCGCGCCGATACAGAAATTCTCGACAGTATCGATGGTCTGATGAGTTTTTTAAGCGCTGCAGGTGCAAAGCTCATCCCGGTAACCATGCCCTCGATGGAACACAGTCGCACCGTATCGCTGACGGTACAAATGCCCGAGGCATTGTCTTATCACAATCGTTACCTCGAACAACGCGGGGATCTATACAGCCAGGATTTTCGTGCCGGGCTGGCACTGGGTCAATGCCTGCTGGCCGAGCAATACATTCGTGCCAAACGTTTTATCGAGTCATACCGGCGTGACATGGACAGGGTGTTCAACGGGATTGACATTTTGCTCACTCCGGCCACACCAGCGATCGCACCCAAAACAGGAACCGTCGAAGTGACTATTGATGGGCAGGCCGAACCCGTGGGGAACGCGATAACGCGTTACACGTCATTTTTTAACATGACCGGACATCCGGCGATTACCCTCCCCTGCGGTATGCACAGCGAGGGTTTGCCGATCACAGCCCAATTGGTCGGCAAGCACTTCGGCGATGAACAGTTGATCGCGGCGGCAACCTTGATCGAATCCAGTTACGGTTTCAGGTTACCGCTTCCAGTTATAAACTAGCTGCAATACCTCGCGCTAAAAAAATTAAGGAACATTAAAGGGGTCGGTTATTTCGCTATTTTCTATGACTAACGACTACTAATGGTGACACCAATAAGAGAAGGCCTATGGCAATCGGATACTCGATTGAATAAACAACTACAGTCAATAACGAGCGGACGATCGTCCTGAGCGTTTCGCGCTCTCGAATATAATCTGCTATGAGTGGTGAATGTCGGTAGTAAAACTCTACCAACCACTTCCCGAAAGGGTTGGTTAAAAGATGCCGATCCCTGAAATCGCGTAAAGTTACTACACGTGGAGCCAGGTATGATCCATAGGCGGCCGTGGCGACAAAGCAACCTCCCCCGCTAGACTGACCATCGTCGCCTAAGGTGCCAAAGGAACTTGACGCACCTGACACCATGTTTGGCAGGATGGGGTCCAGCAGTGCCACATCGCTGATCGCAACTTCCCAGGAGACTTTGAAATCGATATCTTCTCCTTTCTCCCGACCGCTTTTGAATTCGATTGTCTGGGCCTGTCCCGGATCGAGAGTCACTGCAACGGGCCCATTGGGAAACAGCGTCACTATCCCAAAACCGCCACCACGGACGTCGAATTTTGTCACACTCACCGTCGCATCGGACGCTACCGGACCGTTGTTGGTGACTTTTACCGAAAGAAAGAAGTACGCCTCAACCCCTTTACTACTGTAAATGTCCCAGTCGTTGAGATCCCAGTGGAAAGTAACGGACTCGATTTCCCAGTCGATGCAGAAGGCGCAAACAATAGTCGTGCTGACCTGTGCCTCGAGCGGTGTCTGGTCGAGTGGTGCTATGACCTCCGCCCTGTTGGTTATGTCGACCACATCGTCCGGATTGTTTATCAGGTTCTGATTTACCAGGACCTGAATTTGCAAACCGGCAGTTTTATCGTTGGCACCCGTACCGAGTGTCGGCAGGGTCCAGATACCGTTTATCGAATTGTAGGTCCCGCCAGGCGTAGGCGTGGCCTGCACGAACTGGACTTCCGCCGGCAGGGTGTCGAGCACTTCGGTCCCCGCGACACTCGCAGCACCTTCATTTATAACCTCGAGCGAGTATTCAATCAGGTCGCCTTCACGCGCCGTCTCAGGTCCGTCTTTGGAAAGGCTCAGTGTTGCACTGTCACCCTGGAGCGGAAAGCCAAGCAACGTTACAAGAAATGTAGCGGCGGCAAGCCTTCGTCTGCGACTACTGCGAGGTTCAGATGCGAGAAAGAGTCTTAATGCCAAGTTATTAGCCTTACAGATACTGGGGTTTAATTACAACAGAACCTCCAGGCAGCTCTATTGATATGTATCAACTCATCTCTTTACCTCGTACCTGATGGTCTGTCCCCCGGTGGCCCTGCGCTACGAAACCGCCCTGCGTCCGCAAGCGCTGCGCTGGCAGGACTGGATCGATCACCAGAATGAAAAAATCGCCCGCGGACTCGATGCGCTGGAAACGAAATGCCTGCAATTTGAGGCAGCGCCGTTAATTGGGGAAGTCACCATCGCCTGCGCGCTGGGTTAGCGGGATTTTCGCTATGCGGATAATGACTGGCGGGGCGGACGCCCGGCTCTGACGGCCTGGTATGATTCGATCATGCAGCGCGAGAGATTGCAGCAGACGATACCGAGTTGATACATGGGAGATCAGCTGACCTGGTATTGCTAGAGTGTCGCAACGGGAATGAAGCTGCCACAAAAAATGACGGTTTAGCGAATATTCTTTATTATAGGATCCTCAACAAACCGACGAAACACAGACAGGAGGCACCCTGGTGAAACCGCCAGATTATAAAAACCCCACCTCATCCGTTTCTTTAGCCATGCTGATTTCAGAATCGGTTTACAAGCTGGTTCTGGTAATCGAACGCATCATTCGCTGGCTTAGCAAAACTGTTGTCCCTCCCTGC
>JBATHL010000310.1:0-2630 GCA_049666745.1 Gammaproteobacteria bacterium | reverse complement strand
GACTATACCCGTGGTCGGGCAACTTATAACAGCCTGGTGCAGCATGCGAATGATCTGACACCGCAACCGGAACTGGCCACTTCGTTCGAATCAAATGCGAACGCAACCGAGTGGACCTTCAAACTGCGTAAAGACGTTACCTGGCACGATGGTTCCAAGTTCAGCGCCGACGATGCGGTTTACAGCATGAACCGCCACCTCGGTGAAAATACCACTTCGGTAATAAATTCAGTACTTAAATCGATTAAAGAATTTAAAAAGACCGGCCCTTATGAGATGAAGGCCATCATGAACTCGCCGAATTCTGACTTGCCGACACTGATGGGCCTGTTCCAGACCAAGATAGTAAAGGAAGGCTCCACAGGTGGCGGGATCGGTACCGGTCCTTATGTCCTGGATTCGTTCCAGCCAGGGGTAAAGTCGGTGCACTCGCGCAATAATAATTACTGGCGTGAAGGCGCCAATCTGGATGCCATTGAAATTACCGCGATTACCGATCCGGTGGCGCGCGTCAACGCGCTGATATCGGGTGATATGCAGATGGTAACGCAAATCGATCCGAATGCGTTCCGGCAGGTAGAAAGTGCCGACAACGTTACGCTATTGTCGACCCCGGCTGCATTACAGCTTGGTATTTGCTGCCTGAAAAACTCCGAACCGGGAAGCAACGACGACTTCGTCAAGGGCATGCAATACATCCAGGACCGCAAACGCATTGTGAAGCGTGTGCTCAAGGGTAAAGGTTCGCTGGGTAACGATACGCCAATTTCGTTCGCGCACGGGCCCGACTTTTGTAAGGAATTACCGCAGCGCGAATTCGATCCCGACAAAGCCAAGTTCCATTTCAAAAAGTCGGGTTATAGCTCGGCAGAACTCTTCGTCGCACCGGTCACTTCCGGCGTCGAAGACATGTGCCTTACCGCACAGGCTAACTGCGCCAAGATCGGCTTCGACCTGAAGCTGAAGAAAGTGCCTACTGACGGCTACTGGGGCGCGGTCTGGATGAAAGAACCGCTCAACGTGGTGACCTGGAATATGCGCCCAACTGCAAATTCGCAATTGGCGATTCAGTTCGGTCCGGGTGGTAACTGGAATGATACCTTCTGGAATAATGACCGCATGGGTGAGCTACTGAGACTGTCATTAGCAGAAACCGATCCGGCCAAGCGTCACGACATGTACTGTGAAATGCAAACACTGGTCCATAATGGCAGCGGTATGGTTATCCCTGCGTTTTCCAATATCAACGATGGTATTGCCAATAACATCATGGGCATGCCGACAGTACCACTGGGACAACTGGGTGGTAATGAATGGCCTGAATTCATCTGGCTGGCGTAAGTAAGAAGTTCAAGTAGTGCGAACCAGGCCTGTATAAATCCGTTTATACAGGCCTTTTTCGTTATAAGAGAATTATAAAAGGGGGAGTTGTCCAATGATGACGCGAATGGTCATGCAGCGAATCGGCATCGGTTTCGCTACTTTAATCGTGGTTTCCATTATCGTATTTATTGCCACCAGTATATTACCCGGGGACGTGGCACAAATCGTTCTCGGGCAGAGTGCGACACCGGAAACGCTGGCAGCACTACGTGCCCAACTCGGTCTTGATCAACCCGGCTATGTGCGTTATTTCTTATGGCTTGGCAACATGATGACCGGCGATTTAGGCATCTCCAAGGCCGGCGGAGCAACCATCTCAAGTTTAATTGGCGGCCGACTGGGTAACACCATGATGATGGCAGGATTCGTCGCCCTAATATCGATCCCGATTTCGATCGCACTGGGATTGTGGGCAGCGATGCACCCCGGCACCATGCTCGACCGTATCGTTACCTTTGGTACCCTGAGCCTGATCTCGGTACCCGAGTTTTTCATCGCCACGGTAGCGGTGCTTATACTGGCAGTAAACCTCCACTGGCTGCCCTCCACAGCCTATATGACCGGTGAAGAAACCTTCGTCGAGCTCATGAAGGCGCTCGCAATGCCGCTGATCACGCTCGTCATCGTGGTCTCCGCACAAATGATCCGCATGACACGCGCCGGTATTCTGAACGTCATGAGTTCCCCCTATATCGAAATGGCCATACTCAAGGGTGTACCGCGGGGTCGCATTATTCTGCGCCATGCGTTCTTCAATGCGATCGGACCGATCATAAACGTTATCGCCCTGAACCTGGCCTATCTCGTCAGTGGCGTGGTAATCGTCGAAACCATCTTCGCCTACCCGGGTCTCGCGAAATTGATGATCGATGGCGTGCAGACTCGAGACCTGCCGCTGGTGCAAGCCTGTGCGATGATTTTCTGCGGCACCTACGTAGTCCTGATTTTGATTGCGGATGTCGGCTCGATACTTTCCAACCCGCGTTTGCGCAATCCGAAGTAGTTTGAGGGGATATATTCATGACTGATCAAATAGTAAATAAAGAAGCTGAAGAAGAAGTCCTCGCTAAACTGGATGCGTTCGCCGAGCTACCCGACGCGCCGCCAAAACGAAAATTCAGGCTAACCTGGATCGGTTATGTATCCTGCGCCGTGGTCGCATTCTGGCTCATCATCTGCGTTGTCGGACCGAGCATAGCGCCCTTCCACGAGATGGATATGGACGGTGATGACAGCTTCCTGCCTGC
>JBATHL010000309.1:0-2009 GCA_049666745.1 Gammaproteobacteria bacterium | reverse complement strand
CAATTCTGTCATCCCGCGGCTTGACCGCGGGATCCAGTAACGGTCTAGACGCCTCTGGATACCGCGGTCAAGCCGCGGTATGACAATTGTAAGAGTGCCGCGTTATGACTAAAGAGTACCGCGGTATGACAATTGTAAGAGTACCGCGCTATGACTAAAGAGTACCGCGCTATGACAACAATTGGATGGCAGGTTCACAACAGCGGAATGTGACTAACACTGTTCCCAGGGCAGACCATCGAAGCGCCAGCCACTGATAGTGCTACGATGATGATTTTCATCGAGTTCGCCTTCGAAGCCATGCACGATATTGTAAACGTGCTTGAAACCATGCTCGATGAGCAGCTTGCCAGCTTCATCCGACCGGTTGCCACTACGGCAAATCAGCACCACCGGGACACTGTCGTGTTCCGCGGACTGGATCACGCCGCCGAGAATCAACTTGCGCACTTCACGTTCAAAATTCGGGTTGATGACAAAGTCCGGCTCATCGATCCACGGGATGCTGACCGAGCCTGCGGGATGCCCGATGAACAGATACTCCATATCCGAGCGCACGTCGATAAACGCGGTGCTGGGTTCTTTTTGCATCAAGGCGTGGGCTTCTTTTGCGCTAATATGTTGTACTTTACTTTCAGACATTTCTCTAACTATTTGATCATGTTGAAAAAAGTTACGGGTAATAGATTCCAAATATGCTATAGATTTAGCTCAGAATCGAGCTTTATTTCAAGTTTTTTGGGCGCAAGCTGCGGGATTGGACGGCAAGGTCGGCGCTAACGCCTGCCTTTCATCGATAAATGTCCGGGTTTCATCGATTTTTAAACGATTAATACACAGGTTCTCAACATGCTCGCGAGATGCTTGTTTATACTTAAATTCAAACCAGATTAACGCTTAGCTAATGCTCAACCGCTCTAAAAATCAAGGCTTTAGACACTACCTGCGGATTTGCACGTTACTGTTTTTTAGCTTGTTATCGTTTGAAGCGCAGGCAGCAATCGCTATTAACTCAGCGACTGTCGACGGGGGCCTGTCGACGTCGGTGGCGCCCGGCGCTACCATTTCACTGTCAGTAACGGTAACGACTTCGGGCAGCGGTGCGAGTAATGACTGGAGATCAACGGGCTGGTTAATTGCCACGGCAAGCGGCGCACTAACCTGTTTCGATCATGCGAATTACACCAATTCGGGAACCCACACCGAGACCTTTAACATCACTGCGCCGGTGACGGCTGGTGTCTTCAACGTCTACCTGGTGGCTTACCGCAATGACAATTGTACGGGTGGCAGTAGCTCCCAGTATGTATTGTCAAACTCGGTAATCACAACAAGTGCCAGCTGTTCGACAGTGCGCGACGAGTTTAACAGTACGGTATATAACGCCCAGGATGGCTCGGCGAACTGGGTCACTGACTGGATCGAAGTCGGTGATGACGGGTCCGCGAGTAGCGGTCAGATCGAGGTGGCCTCCGGTGCAGTTCAGTTTGAAGGGAACGGCTCGGCCAGCAACGCGCTAGGCGGGCCCTATCTTCAGCGCGAGGCCGACCTGAGTACAGCGACCAGTGCAACCTTGAGTTTTAACTATTACGAAACCGGGACCTGGGAAGGTAACGACCGGTTTGCGATCTACATATCCTCAGATGGCGGCGGCAACTGGACGCAGTTGCAACAGTTCTCGAATGACCAGGGCTCCACGCCCCAAAGTTTTACCGCCGACATCAGCGCCTATATGGCTAACAACACGCGGGTGGCATTTGTTGAACAGGCAAATGCGGCAGACGAGATTTTCTATATCGATAACGTGGAGATTCTTTATTGCTCGACTGCGACTACGACAACCGATCATTTATCCATCAACCATGATGGTTCGGGCATCAACTGCCAGGCAGAGAATATTGCCATTTCGGCACATCTGGCGACGGGGCCACATACGATCGATACTGCTTATACCGGCACTGTAACCCTGGGGGTGGATACGGCGCATGGAGACTGGAGCTATGTCAGTG
>JBATHL010000308.1:0-8582 GCA_049666745.1 Gammaproteobacteria bacterium | reverse complement strand
ACCGCGTCGCCGAGCACCGTATAGGCCATGCGAAACTCTGAACCCATGTTGCCGACATTCATGTCACCGGTGTTTAGACCGATACCAATATTCACTTCGGGCCAGCCCCGTTGTTTGAACTCCGCTTGCATGATCTTGAGCTCTACCATCATTTCCATTGCCGCATAAAGTGCATGTCGGGCGTGCTCTGAATCGGCCAGCGGTGCACCCCAAAATGACATGATTGCGTCACCCATGTACTTGTCGATAGTGCCGCGATTCTTGTGAATAACCCGGGTCATCGGGGTAAGCAACGCGTTCATCAACTGGGTTAGTTGTTTAGGATCCATGCCCTCTGAAATTGTAGTAAACCCGCGCACATCAGAGAACAGAACGGTCATTTCGCGATTTTCACCATCCAGCGAGTACTCTTCGGGCGATTCAGACATTTCATCAACCAGTTCAGGTGGTATGTAGTGACCAAACAGGTTGGCAAGCTGGCGTTTACCGCGTGATTCTATGAAATAGCCATAAGTCATGTGGAGCATGAAGATCAACACGATCAGCAGCAAGGGGCTGGCCAGCGGCAGGATCAGGTTGCTATGCCACGCGAAGAAGGTTCCGGCTAGCACTACTCCTGTAAGGCCCACTGTCCCGGCTGCCGCGAGTAACGGTGAAAGCAGTGGTAGTAATAAAGCCATGCTAATGGCTATTACCGTCAGTATTACGAATTCGTAACCTATGGTCCAGGCTGGTTTGTGATTGATTCGATCATCAAGAATGCCGGAAATTATGTTGGCGTGAACTTCAACCCCCGGGTAGGTATTCTGTACCGGAGTCGAGCGTAGATCGAGCAGGCCCGGTGCCGTAGTACCTAGCAGAACGATCTTGTCCTTGAGCAGGGCAGGGTCGGCCTTGCCGCTGAGTACCTGATGCGCAGGAATGTAGGTAAAGCTGCCCTGGCTGCCACGATATGGGACATACACCGCACCATTGGCGTCGACCGGTATGCGATAGTTCTTGAGATTAATGGATTCGAGAGCGTAGTACTCCGTGCTGCCTTTCGATCCCTCGGTTTCAACCACCATCTCGATTCCAGCTGAATCGAGATGGCTCTGTGCGGTTGCCAGCGCGAGCGAGGCATACAGGTCTCCCTCGTATGCCTGTACCAGTGGCACTCGACGGAATACGCCGTCGGCATCGACAAAAGGGTTGTCGAAGTAGCCACCTGATTTGGCCGATACCTGCAGTATTTCGAGATTTCCCCCATAGCCTAAAGCCTCGCTTATCGGCAGACGTTTGCTCCATTGCACATCCATTTTCCTCAGTGATGGCGGCAATAAACCGGTTACTCCGGTTTCGGCTTCCTGCAAGCTGGATTTAAAGTAATAACCCAGTACGACATTTTTACCGATAAGGCTCTCGGCGAATATCTCATCATGCATCAGGTTGGGACGAATCCTCTCGAATTCGCGCAGATAACCGGAATTGTTTTTCAGTGTGGTACGAGCCAGTTGCTCAAATTGCGCCAGTCCGGAACTCTCATCCCTTTCGGCAAACACGATATCGAAACCGACCACATCGGCCTGGTAAATTCCAAAAAGGTTTTCGACAATAGTCGCTAACTTGTCCCGTCCCCAGGGCCAACGGCCAACTTCAGCCAGCGAGTTTTCGTCGATATCGACAATTACAACACGTTCGTCCCGTGTGTCCGGACGGGTGAAATTGAGTCGTGCATCATAGGTCCAGTTTTCCAGTTGCCGGAGAAACGGGTACTTGTACAGACCGGTGGTGTCAATCAGCAGAACGAACAGGATGAAGGCGCTAAGTGCCAGCCTGACTAAGCGCTGAAGTTGCATTACGTGCTCCCGGGATTAAGATCGGATGAGCAGTCGATTGAAAATTACTTCAGGTAGAATTCCATTTTCACACCAGCGACCTCGATAATGTCGTGGCTTTTTAATTCATGAGCGTTAGAACCAATTGGCGAACCACCAACTTTTGGTACGCTGTTATTGGGACCACCGTCCACATGAATTAGAAAGAACCCCTGGGGACGCCGTGTAATTGCCGCGACTTGCACCCCGGGCTGACCAATTGTGGTCAGGGCTTTGGTGAGTATTAATTCTTTGCCCGCGTTAGCGCCGCTTAACAATTGCAGGCATGCTTCTTTGTTTGCCATCGGTGAGGCAGCCGTGGTAGCAGCCTCGGAAGCAATCGCGGCCGATATTTTCTGCACCGATTTGTCTATTTCCTTACCACCAGCTTCTTCGGGCATTCCAGCTTCACCAGGACGGATAATCATAGTTTGCTCGAAGTCCTGTTCGCCACCACCGGTGCTGTTTTGATAAGTTATCTGGTACTTACCAAGGGTGATACTGTCACCGTTTTCAAGTGCATGTTTCTTTACCAACTTACCATTTACGTAGGTGCCGTTGGTGCTACCAAGATCTTCCAGGAACGAATCCTCGAGTATGGTAATTACCTGTGCATGCCTGCCACTAACCGACAGGTTGTCGATCTGTATGTCATTACCTGGCTTGCGGCCAATAGTGGTTGTTTCATTGACCAACTCGAACTCAGTTTCTTCGCCCGTGCTTGATGTCGTGATCAGTTTTGCGACCATATTGTTATCCAGCCCTAGAGTATGTTTCTACTGGGAGCAATCCGTTATTCATCGAACCAAGCAACGAATTTTTTAAACCAGCCTTTTTGGGACGAAAAATCATCGTCAATCCGGCATAGCATTACCGAAATATTGTCCTTTCCGCCTTTCTTGTTTGCCTTTGTAATCAATTGCTTGGCAGCTTCTTCTAGATTAGCACTAAATTGCATAATAGTTAAGTATATATCTTCATCTTCAACTAAATCGGTTAATCCATCTGAACATAGCAGGTATATATCATTTTTCAGAACTATATCCTCCTGAATGTCGGGCATAACGATTGGATCGATGCCCAAAGCGCGAGTAACCAGGTTCTTATTCATCGAATTTCGAGCTTCTTCCGGGGTATAGAAACCACGATCGATCAACTCCTGAAGAAGCGAGTGATCCCTGGTGATTTGTTCAAATTTGTTCGCGCGTAGTCGATAGCAGCGTGAATCTCCGATATGGGCGAGAGAAAATGAATTGTTGTAAAACTGTAATACCACGATCGTGGTGCCCATGCCTTTGTGTTCGGGATTGGTTTCGGCTGTTTGGTACACCAGTTGGTTAGCGGTGACAACGGCATCCTGAATGCAAATAGATTCCTTCGAGAATCCGCTGGTTTCGTCAATTTCTCCAGAGTCTATTTGGGGCAGGCGTTGTTGCAGTTCGCTGATAATGGTATCGACGGTCATGCTGCTGGCAATTTCACCGCCGCGGTGTCCACCCATGCCATCAGCAAGCACCACCAGACCCAGTGCGCTATCGAAACCGATCGAATCTTCATTTTTTCGGCGCACGATGCCCTTATCGGTTAGCCCTATGATAGTAATTTTGGATTGCAAATTCATTTAACAGTCAGGCTAAGTCTTCAGGAAAACTTTTAATGCGTTGGCAAATTCAGTCCCTGTCTGGTATCGCTGATCAACGTCCTTGATCAGCGCCTTGTTTATTACCGCCGCCAGGGCTTCCGGAATTTCGTCGCGAATAGTCCGGATATCGTCGGCTTCTTCGTTAGTGATCTTAAACATCAGGCTGGCCATGGAATCGGCTTTAAACGGTAACGAACCGGAAAGCATCTGGTAAAGCATGACGCCTAGCGAAAAGAGGTCCGAGCGGCCATCGACCTTTTTACCCGCCAGTTGTTCCGGCGACATGTAAGATGGCGTACCCAGCACCGTGCCGGTTTTGGTTTTACTCGAGTCAGTAATACGGGCTATTCCAAAATCAGTTATTTTAACCGTATCCGATTCTGCTTCATACATGATATTAGCGGGTTTGATGTCGCGATGTACGACGTTCTGCTTATGCGCATAATCGAGACCTTCGGCGGAGCGCACCACGATGCTTATTACCCTGTGCATTTCCATCAGGTTATCAGGTTTGCAGTAACGCATTAGATCATGCCCTTTGAGAAATTCCATGGCGATATAAGCAAGGTCATGTTCTTCGCCGGCATCGTAGATAGTAACAATGTTGGGGTGATTCAGGCGACCCGCGGTTTCCGCTTCACGAAAGAATCGCTGCTTGACCTCATCGATTTCGTCCTCGTCAAATTCCTGTGCCAGCGCCATGGTTTTGATCGCCACAACCCTGCTGATCTTGGGATCTTTGCCGAGGTAAACAGTGCCCATCGCACCCTTGCCGAGTTCCTTCTCAACCTCGTAACGTCCCAGCATCGGTTTTTCGATTCCAGCCTGCTGATCCAGCGCGAGGGTACCGGCAGCATTGCTGCCGCCAAGCATGATGGTGTCTTCCATTTTCTGGGCGCGATTCATGCGTGTTTCGATATCGCGAAATTTCTTGTCGTGCCCGGACATGTACTGGTATACCGAGGTAGCTTTGTTGAACTGGCGCTTGCGTTCGTAATCGAGTGCCAGGTTGTACATGGCCTCCAGCACCTGATCGCCTACCGGGCTACACTTGCGGAACTTCTCGAACGCCATGTCGAGCTGCCCCTGGGTCTGGAAGGCAATGCCGAGCATACGATTGCTTTCCGCAGATTCTTCGTCTGACCTCACTTTGCCACGTTCGGTCACGAGGAAACGTTTTGTCGTGATCAGCAGGTAGCCTATTGCCAGCAGCGCACCTGGAGTCATTAGCTGAATCCACGTTGTGTTGTTAGTCATGAGGACATAATGAGCCACTATAAGTGTCAGCAGTAACAATAGTGTAACGACAAATGCGACCCCGGCCTTAAGCCGCGGCATTAGCAGCATCAGGTAAAGCATGACCACCAGAAAGGTGCCGATTCTGGCCCATAAACCCCATTCGGGTTCGATGAAAAAATCTTCGTTCAGGATGCTGGATACCGAATGCGCCAGGGTCAGTACCGGTGCCATCGAGGCATCGATCGGAGTTATTTGTGGTGTACCAACCCCGGTTGCTGTTGGTCCGATCAAAACAATCTTATCCCGGTACTTCTCGAATGGAATCTTGCCGGTGAAGACGTCATAGTAGGAATCAACCTGGAACGCCGGCGAGCCTGGCTTACTCGAATAAAAAAAGGTATTCATTTGTAGCTGGGAGTCGGTCCTGATCGTAAGCGAGCCAAGCTCGACACTTTGCGCGAGGTTGACTTTTATATCGCTGGTGTCGAGATTCAAACTCCTGGCAGCTATTTGCAATGATATTGATGGGAAGAAACGATCATAGTATTGCAACACCAGTGGCTCAGAACGGACTCCGCCGTCAAGGTCGGGCAAGGTATTCAGGTGCCCAATCGCTGCGGCATGACGAGCTATCTCCGCAATAGGGGGTAATACATCTTCGCTCGGTACCGGAAACAAACCGTTTGCCTGTGCCGATACCCGGTCTCGAATCTGATTTATGGAATTCTTTAGTACGTAATCCGGTAGTTCGGTGTCCGGATTACCCCGGGGCGTCCCCAGGTAAAAAACCATCGCCAGTACTACGTTTTTGGCGTTCGCCAGGCTTTCCGCTAACTTGGCATCGGTATTTAATGCCTGTTCGGCTTCGAAAAGACTCGATTTCAACGTCTCAATGTCCTGGCTGAGCCGGGTGTTTACACTGGACTGAAGATAAAACTCCAGTATTTCAGCTACTGATCTATCTTTTCCCGCAAATTCCAGCATCGCGCCCAGCGTGTCGATATCAGCCGGGACATCATTAAAACTGGCATTAGAGAAAAAATCGATCAGCTCTCGTATATACAGGGTGCCTGGGTCAATTTGTGGTTCGAGAAAGAAAACGGTTTGACCGATAACTTTAGCGCCGCCCTCGGTAAGGCGATTGATCAGTTCCGCATGCAGGTCGCGCGGCCATGGCCAACGGCCGAGGTTGTTTATGCTTTCATCGTCGATGGCGATGACGGCAATCTTCTCAGAAGGCGAACGGTCGGTAGATCTGACGCCCCAGTCGTAGAAAGCCTGTTCGAGGCTTTGAAAAGGAGGCGCACCCGAAAAAATCACAACCACGATGGTAATCAGTAGTCCGGCGAACCAGTCGCTACTCCAAAAACGGGTTTTCATACCGTCTCCATATTTTTAATTTATTATTGCGGCCCTGCTGTTTGCTGCGGTTTTTCGCCGGGCCTTCGACTCGATAAAGTAGCTTTTCAAATCGTATAGTATTCAATTGCTTTTGCGATCACCATGAACTGGTTAACAGCTTGAGTCCTGCCATGCATTTCATTATATCGCGGCGGCGTTTAACTATAAGGTTGTATGTGCAGTTTTACCAGTGTCGAGGGCTAAAAACTTTGTTGACCGGATGAGTCAGATTTCGCCTTCCCCTACAAGTTGAAAATCGCTAGCGAGTCCATGAGTAGCGATGTTGTTGCCCGCGTGCAGCAAATTGCCGGTTCAAGTGGAGCGATGCAACCGGCGTGAGCAGGCTCTTACCAGGCGATGATGAAGTAATGAATCCTGTTGTTCAACCTGGGAAGCTTAATGATAGTGAACGCGAAGTTATCAACAATCATATTGTGGCGAAAAAAATATTCTCGAATCACTACCTTTGCCGAAGAATTTGCAGAATGTCCCGGTGTATGCTGGCGGGCTTCACGAAATAGTGGACGGCGCTGGCTATCCGCGTGGCCTGCAGCGAGAGGAAATGTCGATGCAGGCGCGAATCATGGCTATCGCTGATACATTCGAAGCGCTAACCGCTAACGATGGACCCTGTAAAAGACGAAAAAATTATCCGGCTGTCCGGAGACTACAGGTTTGAGGAGAAAGGGAGATCACATTGGCCCTGATTTTTTTCAATTTTTATCAAGGAGCGCGAGTATATGGATTACGCAGAAGAGTTCGAGGACCGGGAACAGATAGATGATATCGATGAAGCCCTGAACCCCAGGCTATTAGGTTAGTGCGTGGTCAGGCGGATTCCATATCGCTGGGTTCGGCGGTGTCGACACCGTCTCTCAACACGTAAGTTTCGATATCTTTTTCGTTTAACAGGAACGAGGCAGCCGAACTGCGCCGACCAGTATCACAGTAGATCACGTATTTTTTCTGCGCATCCAGCGAGTTGGCCTTCATGCGCAGAAAGATCAGAGGGATATTTATACTACCCTTGATATGTTTGGCCTTGTGCTCTGTCGGCAGTCGTACATCGAACCAGACCGCGCCATCATCCACCAGTTTCTTACCTTCATCATAATCAACCCAGTTGAGCAGCGGTTCGTTGAGCAATGAATTGAAATCTTCCTTGTTGAGCCGCATCAAGTGGCCGTCTGTAAGCATGGTAATGGTTGCATTGCGTTTGCTGTCGGCAATCAGGGCTTCTTCGCCAAAACTGTCGCCTACCGACAACGTCGCCAGTTTCACGCCATTTGGATTCGCGGGTGTCGAACGGGTCACCAGGCAACGACCTTCCTTGATTATGTAGAAATAGTCACCCTCGGAATCCTGTTCTATTACCTTTTCACCCGGGCTGAAGCTTATTGACTCCATCCGCATGAACATCGCCTGGATATTAGCAGGGGGGATGCGGTGAAAGGCCCGTGTTTGTAATATCCGAGTCATCCAGTCGGTTTCGTCATCTTCTTCGTCGACACCTTCGACGGTATAGCTTCCGGTTTGATCCCAGGTCAACATGATGTCGAGCATGTCACTGTTGATTCTGGTAACTACCGCGGCCGATTTGGCACGTGCTGATAGCGGTCTGGGGAATCCATGTGCGAGTGGTTGCAGACTTCCCGCTGATCCTGCCTTGATCACCTTGACGATTTTTTTATCATCAACCAGTTCGATTTCGCCCTTTAGGACGTAAACATGAACTTTGTCCGTGTCACCTTTTTTGAATACATAGTGGCCAGCCTGTATCGAGGTGGCGGTGATTTTTTTGATTAATTCTTGAGCATTTTCAGGATTCAGGGAATTGATCGGTGAAAAAGACTTTATTTGTTTTGGATCAATTTCAAGGCTCATGTCTTATTCAGGAATCCTTCGCAAGTGGCGTTAATAAAACCGTATTTTGGCGCTTGGTCCCCGATAAAGCAACTCTTGTGGTTAAAATTTCGAAGCTGCGTCACATACTCTTTAACCCTATCCTGACTGGCTGGTTATATCCACGTAGAGCTTGAGTTTCTGCCCAGGTTGAAGATATTTGCCGACTCGATTCCAGCGTTTTATATCGGCCACACGGATGTTGAATCGATTCGCAATAAGGTAAAGCGAATCGCCTTTTCTGACCGTGTACCTGAGCGCATGCAGCGCATTGCTCGGTCGCGTTTGATTGATGCCGACAGTTTGGGTGGCGCCTTTACGGGTCCAGACTACCAGCTTCTGACCAACGCTAAGTGTGTCGATTGGGGCGATACCATTCCACTTGGCTAGCGCCCGGGTGGTAACGCCGTAGTTCCTCGATATGCTCCATAGACTTTGCCCCGAGCGCACGATATGAATGCGCTTGTCGCCGCTGCGGTTGGTATTCTGGATGCTGGTGATACGCGAGTTTTTGCTCAGAGTATAGGTATTCAATGATTTGG
>JBATHL010000307.1:0-4401 GCA_049666745.1 Gammaproteobacteria bacterium | reverse complement strand
ATGCTATCCAGGTATTTCAATCTTCAAAGGTATAGGATCTTGTCCACGAAGCTGTGATAAGGGATACCGTCCCCAGATTTCTAGTTAGGTCCCTTGTACTGCGAAGAATCGCTATCTCCGGGTGAATAAGACCCCGGTAATTTATCTTCTTGCCTACGGTCCTTTCTAATACTCGAAAGCTCCTGTTCGTGATTGAACAGTATTTCCAGGGCGACTTTATAGGTGTTGAACCCCCGCTGGTAGCGTTCCTGATCCGGAAACAGGGTGTTGATATACTCCATCAACAACGCGGTCGGCAGGCCTACCAGCGAGCTGATGATTGCAACCGCGGCACCGGCCTTGATATCGCCGCCCTGGGCCAACGCCAGGTAAAAACCCGCGAAGGTACCGATAATACCGACCAGGATAATCATGAACGGCGCGCGGGAGAGGATGCCGGCAATCGCCTCCGAATCGAAAAACCTGTAGGTGGTGGAGAAGAATGGATTCCGGTCGAGCGCGATGCGGCTGATCATTTCGTAATCCGGCGCGTTGCCGTAGCCCTGCTCCTTGACTTCGTTGGTGGTGAGCTCGATGATCGCTTCGGTGCCTTCGACCATATCGAACCAGCGATCGAACAGCTTCGGCTGTTGACCGGTGATCAGGTTTTTTTCCACCAGGTCGTCCTGGGTTTTGTCGAGCAGAATGTTCGCCTTGGCATCGAGCTGGTGCGACTGGAGCTTGAGCTTTTCCGCTTCCTTGATCTTGGCACGCAACTCCTCGAGATAGGGGTCCTTGCCCGAATAGAGGGTCACGGGAATCGCCATCTGGTGAGCCGATAATGTCGGATCGAAGTTGGCAGCGAGCGCGACCTCGGCCTGCTGGCGTACGCTGTCTACATAGTTGAGGTCCGACGGCTCCGTTTGCACTTTCTTATACTCGAAAGCCGCGTAATAAAACGCCGTCGCGAAGCGGCCAACCGATGCGATCTTGTAATGCAGGCCGAATTTGAAAATTCCGAAAGCGATGAAACATGCCCCGATACCACTAACAAACAGCCGGCCGATCATCTGGTTGGTGAACTGCACCTCCAGAAAGTAAACGAAATACACGGTTGCCGCGATAATGCCTAAAAATACGTACTTGAACATTTGTTGCTCCCCTAACCCGTAGCCAGGATCAAAAATTAAGTTTTATATTTCCGAATATAGTCGGAATTCCAGAATAGACGCCTGCTCCTTCTTACAGTCGTACTCGAGACAGACTGCCTTTTCTCCCACCAGATGACTCGGAACCGGCGTTGCGCTCCGATAACCCAGCGCTTCGATACCCAGGTCGGCTTTCAATTGCGCGCGAAACTGGTAATCGCCCATTTCATCCGCATTGAAAATGAAGTTATACATAGCGAGCGCGCGATCGTTACTCAATTTCAAGTTGTATTCTCGCGCCTCCTCGCCTTCGGGAGAGGTATCGTTGATGTCGAAATACTTGCCGCGAAAAATCGGCGAGGTCAAACCGGAAATCTTGAGCGACTCGACCTGCTTGGCCGCGCCCTCATTTTCGTAAATACTCTTCGCATATTTCGGAATCATGACCCTGAGCAAGTCTTTCATACTGTCTGAAAGCTCGGCAGATCCGCGCACGAAATAGGACTCCTGAAAGTTGATCCTGACCTTGCCGGTCTTCTGGTCGATATCCACGTCGCCATCTTGGGAGTCCTTGAAGTTCTCGAGGAGATTATCGACGATCTGCTCCCTGACTTTCTCTGCTTCTTTCCTTTCCTTCTCTGCGTCGAGAAATGGTTTTATTTCTGCATCCTTAGCTGCCTCCAGCTGCGCCAACTGCTGCTCCATCTCTTGCGCGTGTTCCGCTTCGACTTCTGCCTGCGCGCGCTCTTTTGCGTCCTTCATGACTTCGCGCTCAGCTTCCGCGGCGGCCGCTTGTGCCGCTTGCTGTGCCAATTCCCGGGCTGCCTGTTGCGCCGCATCCAGTTCTCGTTGTTTTTGTGCCTCGAGCTCGGCTTGCTGAGCAGCCAGCTCCTGCGCCACTGCCTGCTGTTTTGCCTGCTCCGCGGCTGCCTGCTGCGCCGCCAGTTCCTGTGCCTTCTGGCCCTCTAGCTGGGCTTGCTGAGCAGCCAGCTCTTGTGCGAGTGTCTGCTTGGCTTCTGCGGCTGCCTGCTGTCTGGCCTGCTCTGCAGCTGCCTGTGCCGCCGCCTGTTTCTGCGCTTCCAATTCCGCTTTTTGCTGTGCCAGGGCATCGAGTCGTTCCTGTTTCGCTTCAGCCAATGCCTGCTGTTTTGCCTGTTGTTGCGCCTCGGTCAGCTGCGCTACTTGCATCTGCTGCTGCATCTGTTGCTGTTGCAGTTGGGCCACTTGATCGATTTTCTGTTGTTCGAGTTGCATTTGCTTTTGGGTTAGATCTTTTACGCGCTCCAACTCGGCCTCGATAATCGCCTGCGTAGTGGTTTCGAGTTGCTGTTCCTGTGCCTTGACGACCTGGTCAAATTGTTGCTTCGCGGTCGACACTTCGATTTCCTTTTCCTGCTCAAGCCTGGCTACCTTAATTTGCAGCTCTTGTTGCTGTTCCGCTTCGAGTTCGGCCTTCTGCTTTTCCACTTCCTGCTCGTGCTCTTGTTCGAACTTGGCGACGAGCGTTTCATACTGCGCTGCAGCCTGATTTTGTTGCTCTTCCAGCATGTCTGTGAATTGCTGGACCAGTTCCTTCGCTTTCTGCTCGCGCTCCGCCTCGATTTCTTCCAGCGACTTCACGGCATTTTGCGCCAGCATCTCGCGTCGTTCCTGCCTGGCCTGTTCTGCAGCGGCAACTTCTTCTTCCAGTTTTTTGAAATCAGCCGCTATCTGCTCGATCATTTCCTGACTTTTCTCTTGCTCGGCAATGATTTCATCGCTCGAGTAAATCATGAAAACGATCGCCAGCACGGCGAACAGATCGATCATCGGAATCAGCGCGTCGATCGTTTTTGTCTTGTTTGTATCTGATTTAGTGAACATTGGCTAAGTTTCTGTTGATTTCGGAATCCGTGGTTAATATGCGTGTACCGTGATTAATATAGTCCAGACTGACCAAAAACCACGGCTAATTTTGGTGATACAGGTCACAGTAGTTTTGCAGGGATGGGTCACGCCGGAAAAATTACGCTTTCGGCCCGCCTTTCGCCCGAGGCTTTAGTCAGTAATTTACTTATAAATCAAAATCTTAACTCAATTATTTAATAAACTGGTTAGGCAACAAGATCTCGAACGGGTCGGCATCGAATGATTGCTGAATAGAATCCCGTTCGAAGCAATGGGTCCAATTAAGAGGAATTATTTTAAAAATTGTCGATATTGAATATGGTGCCAGGGGTGGAATCGAACTACCTAACGTGAAAGCGGGAACCAGGGTAGTAGATTGAAAACTTCTAGCACACCAGCACACCTTCTGTTTCAGACACCTTGATTTCTGCAATACACCCCGAGTTAAATGGTATGGCATCTGCCTCTATACCATCGGAGAATATGACACCGTACTCAGGCATATACGACTCAAGTTTCAATGTCCTGGCGCCTGAAACCTCCCCGAATATCAGTTTGACCCCTGTGGTTTGGCTCGGAAACGGTTCACGCACCGCGAACTGCAGCTTTTTTTCATCCCAGGAGAATCCTGCTGACATCGGATGTGAACTCAATCCTGCCACGCCAACTGCACCTGCGAGTATTGATTGAAACCATCCGGTCGAACCGAACCCGGTCGACACAATAATGCCTGACGAACTGTGTTGTTCAATCTGTTCATCCCACTCAATTTGGTAGCGCGCCGAGGTATGCGACTTCGGGCCGATAAAAAGATCGTTGACTGCCAGCATGCGCTGCCCGAGGTTGGTGGACGCTTCGGCAAAGGTCACTCTTTTTCGATCGCCATGCCCCTTTACCGTCTTATCAACCACACTCGCCAGGTCACCAATTTCAAAAGGGAGTAACTTACCATCCCAGCGATTCGGATCCGGATTAATCCCGATAACCTGCTGTCCGTTCAAATACTTCAAGGTATTAGCCACTAACCCGTCCTGACCGATCACAACCACTATGTCGTCGTTTCCAAATTGATAACTGGGCAAAAAGTCACGTTCCAGCCTCTGGAACAAGCCCAGGGAGCGAAGCAAGACCTCGGCATCGTTAATGCGCTTTATGTAGAGGTCATGCTCTTCCAGGTAGTCCTGTGCCTCGACATGATTATGTTCAAGATAGAACCTGGCCTGGGGCCAGGTATTAAATCGCTCTATCAGTTCCTGCAAGCGGGTCTTCCTGGTGACCAGGATAAACCGGTGGTCTCTGGCTTTACTCATTTCACTCTCGCCTTTTTCATCATCTGTCCGAATAAGTCAGGAGAGATATTCAACTCACCAATCTTGCCGGCATTTTG
>JBATHL010000306.1:0-5127 GCA_049666745.1 Gammaproteobacteria bacterium | reverse complement strand
CGTCAGCGAGACGGACCGGCTGTTTATCGGCAACTCAATCCCGGAAATCACAGACGACCCGTTACAGATATAAGGAGGCTGAAGATGGCGTTCAATCCAGATCCAGAGTCCGGCGACCTTCAGGCGCTGAATACCGAGGTATTCACCGACCCAATCAGCATGGGTTACGACCCGGATGGCAAGACGAAGGACTTGCTAGACCTTCTGAACCTGCCGGAAAACAACGCGCAGCCGCAAAGCAGTAACCGCGTATTCGACATTGCCGCGATGCTTGATGCGTTGGTGCCGACCGACTACGGCATCAGTCAAGTTACCCAGGGCGCGCCGGAGTACACGAATAGCCTTATTCTGGGGCGGCCATCAGTCGGACAAATAGCGCCGTACCGTGACAAGTGGCGCGCGATGTTCCCGGACGGCTCGGCGACGGCGGCTGCGTTGGATGCGCAGCAGAGTGAACTATCGCGCGCCGAAGTGCTGTTCGGGCAGGGAACGGTTATCACCCGCGACGATTGGCTCGCAGCGAGGGACGTCTAATGGCGCAAGACATTACTCTAGATTTTGGTGCGACCTCACCCTTTGTTATCGCTCTGGATAACGTTCCCGACGGCGACCCCGGGGTACCTGGCCCTGTCGATTTGGGCAATCCCGCCCCTATCAGTCTGGGCATTCACGTAAACCTGGTCGGAACAGCCGGCGGCACCGACTATGTGGAGTGGTACGTTAATTGGAGCGAGGATAACGTTGCCTTTACCGACAACGGCAACATGCAACTTATCCACAGCACGAAACTTAACGAAGCGAACGCGGTTGAAGACCATTTCGAGGTTGCCGTCTTCGCGCGCTATATGAAGCTAACGGCCGTGAACAATTCCGGCGCGCCGATGGGCGCTTCTGGTAACTCGGCCGAGTACTGGGAGATTGCCGTTAACCAGGCGTAGTCATGGTCTCCATTGTCAGAACACGTAAGCGGCCCTCCAGCCAGGGCATCCGGTCACTACCTCCACAGGTTGACTGGACGCATCCGCTCAATAACGGGCTGGCCCTTTGGTATCTCGCATCGCACGGCAACAACGGATGGGGCAGCCGCGGTGTTGTTGACATTGCCAGGGGCCGTAACGGACTGGGAACGGGAGACCGGGAAGACGGTAAGCCGATATGGGAAGTCAATCCGTTAGACGGTCGTGCGCAGGTTGGACTCTGGCCGTTCCTTCGGATCGAAGTTGGAGAGCAGTTGCGCGGGGTGTTTAACAGCGCAACAAATTTTAGCGTGTGGGTGCGCGGCTGGTTTCAAACACTTGAACATGATCAGCGTGTCTTCCAGCAAGAAAATAGCGCCGCCGGGGATTATTTCCAGGTCGCATTCCGTAAGACTTCTAGCACTAGACTCGAGGGGACTATTTTCAATCAGGCGAGCACCTTGGCGACTGCGGCGTTTGAAGACGTCGCGGCGTTCAAAATGTACAACTGGTGCCTAGCTTATGACGGCAACGCGGGGACTCTATCGACCTACACAAACGGGAAACTAACCAACACAGTAGCGGCGCCCGCAAATGCGGGGATTAGCGATCCTGGAAGTCAAGCGTTTGTAGGGTCTAACGCTTCAGACCGCGACATATATCATATGAAAGGCGGAATCGAAGAGTTCAGAGTCGTTTCTCGCACCTATTCCGCCGAGGAAGTCGCTGCGTATCATCAGATTGTGTTGCGCGGGTGGGGTGATGTTCTAAAACCTGAGCGGACGATTCCATACTTTATGCCGACTCCGGCAGCGCCGCCCGAGCCGACTGGCAATCCAATCGTGATGATCATCTAAACAGAGGGGTACTAACGATGTCATGGGAACAAGTAACCGCAGCCGACAACGCTTATGGTGAAGCGTTGTCGGATTTGAAGGCCGCGCAGACCGCGACATCGACCGCGCTCGCCGCGTTGAACGATGCCAATCTAGCGTATGAAACTGCAAGCGCCGCGGAGCGTACCGCGGAGGACACGGCCGAGATCGCGCAAGCAGAACTCGTGGCAGTGTCCGCTTCGGTCGGCGTGGACTATCCGCCGGAGAATGCGCCCGTCGTTCCCGCCGTCATCCGCCGCTAACGATGGCACTCCCAGCACCGACACGCTCGGCGCTGGGAGCGTTCATTCAGTCGCCGTTACGGGTGCGGGATAGTGAGATCATCCCCGGAGTCCTGGACTATGAGGCATACGGCGATCAAAGATTTGGACAAAATTCCCGTTTTGAACCAGGGCCGATAGACAATCCATATGATGGGATATGGACTGTTATCTCCCCCAACGCGGGAATAGCAGGAGTCCCACGAGATCCGCCGTCCGCGCCAATCGTTTGGCATAACGGGCGACTGTGGATTGGCAATAGATACTGGAACGGTTTTGCATTCATTCTGCCGCCCGGCAGCAGTGTCCCTGATTCTACAGTTGACAACTTCAACGGCATGCGAGTCTTTGAAGATCAACTGTATGGCGTCTATGCTGCTGGTCCGTTCATCGAGGTTTACAACTACCTCGATGAACGGTGGGAGCAGGCTGGGGGGATAAGCTCAGACATAAACTTTCCCTCTGCATTATGGGATGACGGCGTTTCGCTCTATGTTTTGTGCCCCGCTGGCGCGCCGGTCAATCCCGGAAATCCGCGTGTGTTTGTGTATGTGGCGCGCTTTAACCCGGGAACTGGGATTTGGGAACCAGCGATATTTACATCGCAGGCAGCGATGGAGTCATGGGGCGACACGCAATTTGGGGAAGAGCCTCTCAATGGGGGCGTCACTCGATACGCTGAAGTTAGCGGCGTGCTTTATGGAGGAGGTGGGCTAATCGAAGGCGAGTTTTCTTCAGGCGGATACACCTATACATATTGGGATGGCGTCGTCTCTTCGTTTCCAAATCTAAGAACAATAACCAACGAGCAAGAACCGTCAGAGCAGTTTCCAAAATACAACGCGGCGCCAGATAGTACAGTGAATTCCTATTTCAACGCCGCCGCAGCAGCAGGCACCGTATACACGCCTGGCGTCAATCGTTCGGACGATGACACGGTTTGGAACATGGTAGTCAACGAGATCCAATCATCGGTCGTCAATCAAACGCTGTTATTCACTGGCACAGAAAGCACAATCCAACCGGAATGGTCACAATCTGATTCCTGCTCGTCAGTCGGAGAGATCGACGAAAACAGGATATTTATTTTTGGACGTTACTTTGAGTTTTCCGATTCTGGCTCAACGCACAACACGAATGTTTATACTGAATACAACGTGATTTCTAAGGAGGCCAAGCAGATTGGCCGCACGCTATACGAAGCGAGAATCGGGTCGGTAGATGCGACAAATCCCGCGTCTAATACCTTCCGAGTGACAATCAATACATCTTTCGTTGAGGTGCCGGGGAACGCATCAAAAGAACAAACGCAGATCGATCTGATGGACGCGCTGATTGCAAGCACTGAGCCTTTCATATCGGACTACACTTGGCCGGACATACAGAACTCAAGTAGATTGTTTGGATACAAGCCTGTCGGCTACGCATACGACCCGGTGCTGTCAGTTTCTGGATCTGGATCTGGATCAATTGAACCGAATGGAAGCGATTTCATTTTAAATAGCTTTCCAGGCATCAATGCAAACTCACTTGCGGTGTTCTATCCGCCAGGAATGGAAAGGCCGACACTACAATCGCCACCAGACCAGGTAGTGAGCGCGTTTGATCCGTACTCACAGCAAATCAGCTCCACGGCATCGCCTGACACTTGGCTAATTTTTGATGCGCCGCCAACGATGTCAATTGACCAGGTTGGATTGCTGACCGACGCGACTCCAGCAAAAGGGACTTGGCAGATAGCGGTTTATGCTTCAAACGCCAGGACATACGCTAACGGCGCATCGTATGAATTGATTGTTCAGGACACGCCACCAGACATCAGCAACCCGGGGCCTCAGTCCTCGCCTGATGCAACCGAGTGGTCGGTTCAAATTGATTTGCTTTCAGGTGACCAGCCGATTACATGGTCGCTAGTCAGTGCTCCCCCTGGGGTGGACATCTTCCCGTTTTCCACATTCGCTTTTATTATATGGGCGGCAACTACCTCAGTGGGCTCGCCATTTACGATCACCGTGCGGGCGGATAATGCGGTCGATTTTGATGAAGAAACCTTCACGCTCACAGTCGCATGATCAACGATACCGCCATCGGAATCGGGCTCGGCCTCGCGCTGTACGGGCTCTATGAGCTGTTGCGCTATCTCGCAGACGTCATCATCGCCATGACGTAAAAAAGCCGCCGCCTGGTTACCCGGGCGGCGGCTGAAGGGCACGTTACGCCAAACCGAGATCGACGTGACGTATGCGTGCCGCGAGGTGACCTTAGAGAACGAACCAGATCATGAGGCCCGCCGCGAATCCTAGCACCGCCGCTTTCATCGCAGTCGGAGCGAGTAGATCGTTTATCACGCTGGACACGTCTTCGCTGAAATCGTGCATGTCGTATCTGTTCATAGCGGCCTCACTGGTTCAATACCCATTTCGATCAGAATCTTGCGCTCGCTCTCTAACGTCTCGTTGAAGTCTCCGAGGTACTCTGCGAGCTTCGCAATGTACGGCTCATCACGCTCGGCCCTGACGATGGCCGCTGGATAGTCAGGATTATAGGATACCCAATCCCACCATTCGCGGCCCGTGACGTACATCGAGCCCTGGACCTGGGGCCAGTAGATCGACGGGATGGCGCCGGCGAGCAGGTAGGACATGTGGGTGACCCGAGACGGGGTCTTTACCTCTAGGCCCCCGACGTCTCCCACCAAACCGTCAGGCGAGCATCCGGCTGTCCGGTCATCGAGCAGGCAGAACCCGACGCGGCGGACGTCGAGCTCCTTGTGAAACTCGTACTCACGGATGCCGCCACCCTCGAGAAGTTTCCCGCGCTCCATGAAGTCGCTCTGGACCGATTCCCCGGGCTGGCCTTGCGCCCATTCGTCGAGCAGTTCGCGGCGGTAGTCGGCGCCCGTCTTGCTCTCGACCCGGCGGCCGGTGGGCGTGATGATCTTGCCGAAGCAGGAGGCCGTGGGAACGCCCAGTCGGGCCTGTACCCATTCCGGGCTGCCTTGGTCCATGTCGAGGA
>JBATHL010000305.1:0-14044 GCA_049666745.1 Gammaproteobacteria bacterium | reverse complement strand
TTAAAAAGAAAGGCCATCGCGTGTCTGCCCGCAGACGGCGTTATCAAAACTTGCTGCAGAATAACTGCAGCGGCGTTTTGATGCCTTGCTGCGAACAGACACGCGATGGCTGAATACGATATACTTTGTCGCCGGGTTAATAAGATCATGAATCAAACAGACATAGTTGCTGAAATGCGGGTACTGCCCGAGATTGATGTCGGCTACGAAATTAGCCGCCGGGTGGATTTCATTAAGTATCAACTGGAACTTTCCGCGCAAAAAACACTGGTGCTCGGAATCAGCGGTGGTATCGATTCCTGTACCTGTGGCCGGCTCGCACAACTGGCGATAGAAGAACTCAACCAGGTGGATAGTGATTATCGCTTCATCGCGGTGCGCCTGCCCTACGCCAGCCAGGTCGATGAAGTCGATGCGCAACAGGCGCTGGATTTCATTCAACCCAGCCATAGTCTCACGGTCAATGTCCAGCCCGGTACCGATGCGATCCATCAATCGACCATGAGCGCCCTGGGTGCAGCGGGACTGGACGATTTGAGCGAAAATATTCAGGACTTCGCCAAAGGCAACGTCAAGGCGCGAATGCGCATGATCGCACAGTATGAAATCGCTGGATTACTCGGCGGTCTGGTACTCGGTACCGATCATTCCGCCGAAAACGTAACCGGCTTCTACACCAAGTACGGCGATGGCGCCTGCGACCTCATTCCACTGTTCGGTCTCAACAAGCGCCAGATCCGGCAAGTGGCGGCGCAACTTGGTGCGCCGCAAGGTATCATCACCAAGGCGCCGACCGCCGACCTCGAAACCCTCGCCCCATCCAAACCGGATGAAGCAGCGCTCGGTTTGAGCTACGACCAGATCGATGATTTTCTCGAAGGCAAAAAAATCGACCCCGCGGCCGAACAACGCATTATTCATATCTTTCTGACCACCGCGCACAAGCGCCAGCCCATCGCCACCGTTTACGACCAGTAAAATTAATCAATTTCTCCAAAACTCCGCGTAATTAGCTATAAAGCTATTAATCGACAGCTGGTACAGGAAGCGTCTTCAAGTAATTTCAATGATGGCGGTACTGAAATATGAAAATTTCGAAATCAGGCAATGATGCTCCGGCGAGGAGTGGAAAATTAAGAAACTTTGACTTGTCGGTCGAAGAAATAAGGATATTGAAGGCGATTAAAGATATGACCCGGACTCTCGAAGATATTGAACGCAAGAATCCGTCTTCTGATCGACTGGAATATTTTCGCTGTGAAATCAGACAACTGGAAGATCAACTGGAAGAAGTCAGAGAAAATACGCTGATTAGATAATGCAGTAAAAAATGCCTGGTGCGTTCCTGCATTAGTCGCAAAAAAATCCTGAATATATTTACCTGACTCAAACGCAAACCATCGATAGCGTTGGCCTAAATGCCCTGCGGCGACGAATTGATCAGGGACTGAGGACGGATTCGGCCTGCAGGTCGGCGTGGTATGAAGAGCGCACCATCGGGCCGCTTGCAACCTGGTCGAAGCCGATTGATTCGGCATAGGCACCGAGCTCGTCAAATTCGTCCGGCGTGACGAAGCGTTCCACGGCAAGATGCTCCAGGCTCGGTTGCAGGTACTGGCCCAGCGTCAGCATGTTTACCTGATGCGCACGCAGGTCGCGTAACACCTGTTTAACCTCGTCGATCTCCTCGCCGAGTCCGAGCATCAAGCCGGACTTGGTCGGCACCTGTGGATGCATCTGCCTGAATTTCTGCAACAGGTCGAGCGACCACTCGTAGTCCGAACCCGGGCGGATTTTCCTGTATAGCGAGGGTACCGATTCCAGATTGTGATTGAATACATCCGGTGGCGCGTTGGTCATGATTTCAAGCGCCACATCCATGCGACCACGAAAGTCCGGGGTTAGTATTTCAATTTTGATAGCGGGATTCAGTTTGCGCGTTTCGCGAATACAATCGACAAAATGACCAGCGCCACCGTCGCGCAAATCATCGCGGTCCACCGAAGTTATGACCACGTAACGCAACTCCATGTCGCGAATGGTTTTAGCCAGGTTAGCCGGTTCATTGGCATCCAGTTGATTCGGCCTGCCATGACCGACGTCGCAGAACGGGCATCGCCTGGTGCAGATATCGCCCATTATCATGAAAGTCGCCGTACCCTTGGAAAAACATTCACCCAGGTTGGGACAGGAAGCCTCCTCGCAAACCGTATACAAACTGTTTTCTCGCAGGCGTGCTTTAAGTTGTTTAACCCGATCTCCGATCGGTGCCCTGGCACGAATCCACGACGGTTTGCGTTGTACCGTTTTCGAAGGCACAACCTTGATCGGGATGCGCGCGACCTTGTCGGCACCCTTGAGCTTAACTCCTTGTACTACCTGATTCTTTTTCAATTAAATTCCCAGTAAGTATATCGGCCAGTCTGTAACCCACCTGCTCCACGCTATCGGTAACACCAAATTCGCGTAACTGGGTAACCGCGAGGCCCGGGTAGCCGCAGGGGTTGATGCGGGTGAAAGGTTCCAGGTCCATCTCGACGTTCAGACTGAGCCCATGATAACAACATCCTTTTCGAATGCGCAATCCAAGAGCAGCTATCTTGGCCCGATCGACATAGACCCCGGGGGCACCTGACCTTGTATGCGCCACTATCCGGTAGTCATGCAGCAAATCTATCACCGAATTTTCAATTTTCGCGACCAGGCCCTTAACACCCAGGTTCAGCCGCGTAATGTCAAGCAGGCAATATAAAACCAATTGTCCAGGGCCGTGATAGGTGATCTGCCCACCGCGATCGATCTGTACCAGAGGAATATCCCCGGGTTTTAACACATGCTCTGCGCGCCCGTTCAGACCCTGGGTGAATACCGGGGCATGTTCCGTAATCCAGATTTCATCGGGGGTTTCCAGGGCGCGCTGCCTGGTGAAAGCTTTCATCGCATCCCAGGTTTCCTGGTAATCGGATCTACCCAGATATTTGATTTCAGTAGGATATCGTAACATCGCCACAGTTACCGCTTGCCTGCATATTGCATAAAGGGAACGAAACCAGGGGAAATCTGGCGAACAAGGCTGGACGATCGCCCGCCGATGCATAGCCATAGCTACGCATCAAGGGGGATCGTCCAGGATTGGAAGCTAGATTTTCCCTGGTTTCGTTCAGGCGCATACTGTAAAAAATAGCACCCATACTAAATCCTTACTATTCCTCATTAAATCAATTTCTTATGACACTCGCTGCGCCGCCTTCATGCAATATGCAGGCTAGGTGGATTAACCCCCGTAAAAGTGAAGTTTACATCAGAGTAAGCGAGCGTTTTTACAAAAAGCATTGTGCCACTGGCAAAAACAGTCGGATGTTAAAACCTTAAAGTGACATCACGACCTGTTCACAGTCGTATAAATCCTGGTAAATCTCTTCCAGCTGTTGTTGACTATAAACGGTGAATGTGAGGGTTAAAGCCAGATATTTGCCCCCCTTGCTGGATCGACGACGGACCTCGATATGCTCCGCCTGCGGGCACCTGGCCCTGACCAGGTTTATCACGATGCCTTCGAAGTCGTCAGATTGGTTGCCAAACACCTTTAACGGAAATCGGCTGGGGTAGTCAAGCAGTGCGAGCGCAGATTCGCCAGACTTCGGCTTACCGGCCATCAGCGAAACATCAGTTTGATATGATCCATCGCCCTGACAAAAAGACTTCCCTCGTCGACCGCCTGCATCGCCACGATGTTCTCGCTGAGCACCAGCTCTTCGTCCAGCTTGATACTAACCTGGCCGAGTTGTTGTCCCCGAATTACCGGCGCCGATATTTCCTGATCTATGGCCATAGAGATATCCAGATCCCGATATCGTCCGCGCGGAATGGTAATATAGATGTCCTTGCCGACGCCCATGCTGACTTGCTCCTGCTCTCCGTACCAGATTCTTGCTGCCTGCAGCACTTCATCCGTACGATAAAGCCGATGGGTTTCATAGAAACGGAATCCATAGTTGAGTAGCGATTGACTGCTCTGGGTTCGCGACTTATCGGATTCCGTTCCAAGTACTACCGAGATCAGGCGCATTTCCTCCCGCTGGGCAGATGCGACCAGGCAGAATCCTGCAGCCTCGGTATGACCGGTTTTTACCCCGTCCACTGTATCGTCACGCCACAACAGGCGGTTGCGGTTGAACTGGCGGATCTTGTTAAAGGTATACTCTCGTTCTTTGTAGTACTGGTACGATTGCGGAAAGTCCTGGATTATCGCCCGGGTCAGGGTCGCGATGTCGCGAGCACTACTGTAATGATTCTCATCCGGCCATCCGGTTGCATTGGTAAAATTGGTGTTCTCCATCCCCAGTAGCTTGGCCTGGTGATTCATGTAACCCACAAAAGCCGATTCGGAGCCAGCAATATGCTCAGCCAGCGCAACGCTGGCATCATTCCCGGACTGTATGATCAAACCCTTGAGCAAATCATCAACCGACACCTGCTTGCCAACCTCGACAAACATCTTTGATCCTTTCATGCGCCAGGCCTTCTCGCTGATAGTCACCATTTCGTCCAGGGACAAATCACCGTCGGCAATCGCCTTGTCGACCAGGTAAGCCGTCATCAACTTGGTAATGCTGGCCGGTTCGACATGTTCGTCTGGATTCTTCTCAGCGAGTATCCTGCCGGAATCAAAATCGACCAGGAAATAACTCGTCGCATTGAAGGTTGGCGGATCCGGAATCGGTTTGGCGGCCGCCCAGCTTGTCACGGAATACAGCACGGCCAGGAGACAGATAAAAAGCGATACGATCTTCATTTCGATTTGTAGTCTGGGGGCTTAAAAGAAGTCGCGATTGTAGCGATCACTGCAAATGCTCACAAGGTTTATTCGGCATCTTCCTGCACCACGATACGCGCAGTTTGAAAACCCTTACCCTTGAGTCGCCTGAGAATCGCATTCGCTTCGCCAATATCGAACAGTGGTCCTACGCGGACGCGGTAAAAGATCCCGTTATCGGTTTGCAGGCTCGAAATTTGTGCCGTTGATTCATTGGCATCTACCAGGTTCTGCACCAGGTTAGTGGCGTTAACATGACTGGAGAACGAGCCCATTTGAACAAACAGGGGGACATCCTGCTCAAATTCTTTGGCCAAAGGAATGGTACGCACTACGCTCTTCGGTTTGGCCGGTCCCGCGCCAACGGTTCTGATCTCAACCTTGGCAGTTCCAGGTCCGTCCACCCCGAGTTTTTTCGCGGCGGCATAAGACAGATCGATTATACTACCAGTAACAAAAGGCCCCCTGTCATTGACCCGAACCACCATTGAGCGACCGTTGTCCAGATTTTTCACCTCTACATAAACCGGAATTGGCAGGGTCTTATGCGCTGCTGTCATCGCATACATGTTATAGATCTCGCCACTTGAGGTCGAACGACCATGAAACTTGGTGCCATACCAGGAAGCAATACCACGTTGCACAAAACCGTCAGCACTATCGAGTACGTGGTAACGTTTGCCGAACACGATATAGGATGACGGGTTTCCCCGTTTTGATTTGGATGTCTTGGGAGTCGTCGAAGGCTGCGCTTTGCCTCGGTCGCCAATCGGCACACCGAAGGTGCAGGCGTTAAGCGCAAAAACTATCAGCAGGAGAGCGACTGGATACAGCCTCATGTTTCTTTTTTGTACTCGTGACTGATTAATTTTGCGAGCTGGTAAACTGCCATCGCGTAAAGCTCACTGTGGTTATAGCGCGTAATTACATAAAAATTCTGAAATCCAGCCCAGTACTCCGGATGGTCTTTCTGTTGCAACCTGACCAGGGCTACCGGCGTCTCTTCTTCAATAGCAAACTGGGAAACGAGGCCTTTTTGTTTTAAATCCGACCATTTGTAGTTGGGTTTAAGTGCGGGCTCGAGACTGTCAGCCGAGTTATCCTTCATCGTATCCAGCGGTCGCGCAACGCGCCCATCGCGTTGCCAACCGTGCTTGACGAAATAATTGGCAACGCTGCCGGCGATATCAGGAATGCTATCGAAGAGGTTGGTTTGCCCGTCCTGATCGAAGTCGATGGCGTAGTTACGATAGCTTGAGGATATGAATTGCGGCATACCCATTGCTCCCGCATAAGACCCGCGCAATGCCCGCGCATCAAAGCCCTGTTCCTTGGCCAGTAAAAGGAACTGCTCCAGTTCCACGGTAAAAAACTTTGCGCGACGAGGGTAATCAAAGGCCAGCGTAACCAGGCTGTCGAACACGGGATCCTTGCCCCGGTAAATGCCATAAAAAGTTTCAACACCAATAATCGCAACAATGATTTCCTCGGGCACACCGGTTTCCGCGCTCACCTCGGCAAGCAAATCTCGATGTTCCCGCCAGAATTTGACGCCGAGATCGATCCGCTTGTCCTTGATAAAAATACCCCGGTACTGGTACCAGTCGAGTTCCTTTTCAGCGGGACGATCAAGCTTTGCAAACAGATGTTCCTGCTTTTCAACCTGGGCAAACAAATCCACCAGTTCCTGCTCGGTATAGCTGGTGTTAGCGGCGATGCGTTGCACGAAGCTGACCACGTCTTCGCGCCCCTGGTAATCTCCATCGGTAATCTCAAGCGCGGAGGCTATCGGCGTAATAAGTAATGACAGAACTAATATAAATTTTTTCATCAAACCAGAAATCGCTTTGCCGACCGAATCGACATAATTAAACCAAAACCCATCATCAGGGTAACCATTGAAGTACCACCGTAGCTAATCAACGGTAAGGGTACACCTACTACCGGTAACATACCTGCAACCATACCGGTATTTACAAACAAATAGACAAAAAATGTCAGGCTTAGTGCGCCGGCAAGCAGGCGCCCGAAATTTTCCGTGGAATGCGCCGCGATATATAATCCGCGAAAGATAATTGCCAGGTAAATTAATATCAACACAACACTGCCAAAGAAACCGAATTCCTCACCAAATACGGAAAAGATAAAGTCGGTAGATCTTTCCGGAATAAAATCGAGCTGAGACTGCGTACCATTTAGCCACCCCTTGCCGTAAACACCACCCGAACCGATTGCTATCTTGGATTGTATTATATGATAACCCGACCCGAGTGGGTCACTTTCCGGGTCCAGCAGGGTTAAAATACGATTGCGCTGATAATCGTGCAGCGCAAACTTCCACAGTATCGGCGCCATCAACGACATCAACACCCCGAGGCTGATCATTACGCGCCAGCGAACACCGGCGAGAAACAGCACGAAAAAACCGGCGCTTCCTACCAGGATCGCAGTACCGAGATCAGGCTGGCGTGCAATCAACAGCACTGGAATCAGCACCAGTATCGACGAAACCACCAATTCCTTCAGACCCACGGGCAACACTCGATTAGCAAGATAAGTGGCGACTATCATTGGCACCGCGAGCTTTAAAATCTCCGAAGGCTGGAATCGTAAAACACCAAGATCGAGCCAGCGCTGGGCACCCTTGCCGACTTCTCCGAAGAACATAACCGCAACCAGCATGGCAACCCCGGCAAGGTACAGCCAGATCGAGATTTTGCGGATCATACGCAGCGGAATATTGGCAATGGCGATCATCAATATCAGTGCAACAACGATGCGCGTCATTTGTCGAATTACAATCGCCTGGTCCGAACCGCTCGCGCTATACAACACCATACTGCCGAACAGGGCCAGAATAATCAGCAGCGACAACAACACCGGATCCAGCCGCAAGGCATCCATTGCCCGCCGCGTATACGAGATTGAATCAGAGCCCAGCGCCTGATTCATGATTCCTCCAGTAAATAGGCATCCATGATACGGCGCGCGATGGGTGCCGCTACCGAACTACCGTGACCGCCATTTTCAACGATCACCGCAACTGCAATCTGCGGGGCGTCAGCCGGTGCATAACTGATAAACAGCGCATGATCGCGCAGTTTCTCTGCCACCGTCTCTTCATCGTATTCCTCGTCCTGGGCAATCTCGAATACCTGCGCGGTGCCCGTTTTCCCGGTCGCCCTGTATTCCATGCCTTGACTAATGCGATGCGCAGTTCCCCTGAGACCGTGCACAACATTCACCATGGCATCGTGAACATGTTGCCAGTTCTTTTCGCTTTGCAGCTCGTAACGACCTGCCACGCGGCTCGCAATATCGATCAAATTGTACTCGGGTACCTTCTCGACCGATTTCACCAGGTGTGGTTGATAACGCTGCCCCTTGACCGAGAATGCTGCGGTGGAATTAGCCAGCTGTAACGGCGTTACCAGCAGAGCACCCTGGCCAATTCCGGTAATCAGGGTTTCACCGGGGAACCACGGCATACCCTCGGCGCGGCGCTTCCACTCTCTCGACGGTAACAAACCGTTACGTTCACTCGTACTGTCAACCCCTGTTTTAACCCCGAAGCCAAATTTCGCCAGGAATTCAGACATGCGATCGATACCCATTCGATAGGCAAGATCATAAAAATAAACATCGCAGGACTGGGTTATCGCATTGTTGAGATCCATATGACCGTGACCCTGCTTCTTCCAGTCACGATACCTGCGTGGTTCATTTGGTAACTTGTAATAGCCGATACAATATACATCCTTTTCCACTGTTGTTATCGCCCCTTCCAGTCCAGCCAGGCCATAGAAAGGTTTGCTGGTAGACCCGGGAGGATACTGCCCGGAAAGCGCGCGGTTAAACAGCGGGCGTTTGATCGAATCTCGCAATGCATTGTAATTGTCATAACTAATACCATTGACGAACAAATTGGGATCAAAGATCGGCATCGAAACCAGGGCCAGAATCTCTCCATTATTGGGATTGATCGCTACCGCTGCACCGGTATATTCAGCAAATGCCTCCTCGGCGACCTTCTGCAGCCTGGAATCAATGGTTAAATGCAGATTGTTGCCCTGCACCGGAGGCGATTCATTGAGCACTCGCAGGGTGCGACCCCTGGCATTGACTTCAACCTGCTGCACACCCACCGACCCATGCAGCTCATGTTCATAGAATTTCTCGAGACCGAGTTTGCCAATATGTGTCGAACCCGCATATTCAACTTCACTGACCTCGCTCAGGTCTCTTTCATCGATACGACTGACATAACCAAGGGCATGCACCGCATGCGCCCCCTGTGGATAATTCCGGGTTAGACGCGCGTTGATTTCGACGCCTTCGAATCTATGTAAATTAACCGCCAGCCTGGCGACTTCCTCGTCTCTCAGGTTTAGTCGCAACGGGATACTTTCAAAGGGTCGGCGCCGTTTTGATGATTGCTTGAAGCGCTTAAGGTCCTGCTCGGTATAGTCTATATATTGCTTCAATTGCAGGAGGGTACTGTCAAGGTCTTCGACTTGCTCGGGCACGATCTCAAGGCGGTAGGCTGGCAGATTATTTGCCATGACGACGCCGTGGCGATCAAAAATCAGGCCGCGCGTCGGCGGCAGCGCTTTTATGCGCACCCGGTTACTATCAGAAAGGGTCGAAAAATGTTCGTGCTCGACGATTTGCAATACGTACAGTCTGCCCAGCACAAGACTCAATAAAATAACCGTAAAAATAGCCGACAACACCAGGCGTCGGCGTATCAATCGGTTTTCGAGAAAATCATCTTTTAGCTGCTCTCGCTTCGACATTGAAACGGATTTTACCTTTGGGACTGCGGATCATTGGCGGATGTGCGGACGATAACAGAAAAATACTCAAAAAAGCGCTGAAAATATACAAAGAAGTTTCATTCTGTGGCCAAAAGCCGATATCATGCACCCCTTTTTTTAAGCCTCGACCGGTTTCGGGGCGTTGAATTTTAACAACACCATCAAATAATCCTGGGGAAATAGTATGGAGCTAACTAACCTGATACCGCCGATTTTCGGCGTCTTTGGACTGGCCGCGGCCGCATTTGTCTACGCGCAGGTCAAAAAACATCCCGAGGGCGAAGGCAAAGTCGTGCAGATCGGCAACCAGATTCATCTCGGCGCCATGGTATTCATGAAACGTGAGTACAAGATGCTGGTTATTTTCGCCGCGGTGCTTCTGGTACCGTTGTGGTGGGCCCTCGGCTGGCAAACGGCATTCTGCTTCGTGCTCGGCGCGATCGCTTCCGGCACCGCCGGTTACATCGGCATGAATACCGCCACCCGCGCCAACGTGCGCACCACCACCGCGGCGCACAACGAGGGTGCCGCAGCGGCTTTGACCGTGGCCTTCTTCGGTGGCTCGATCATGGGCCTCGCGGTGGCGTCGCTGGGCCTGCTCGGCCTCGGCATGGTCTATTTCATGTTCTCGTCGGACCTGGAGCACGTGCACGCGATTCACGGCTTTGCGATGGGTGCGTCGGTGGTCGCATTGTTTTCGCGTGTCGGCGGCGGAATTTTTACCAAGAGCGCCGATGTCGGCGCCGACCTGGTGGGCAAGATCGAAGCCGGAATACCGGAAGACGACCCGCGCAACCCCGGCGTTATCGCCGATAACGTGGGCGACAACGTCGGCGACGTCGCCGGCATGGGCTCGGACATCTTCGAATCCTATTGCAACTCGATGATCGCATCCATCGCGATCGCCTCGACCATGGCGCTGACCGCTACCGAGGCGCTGGGCGGCCAGGCGGCGATGATGAACCTGCCGCTGGCGATGTCCTCGCTGGGCCTGTTGTGCTCCATCGGCGGCATCCTGATCGTCAAGATGAACTCGGCCAAGTCGCCCGAAAAAGCCCTGCGCATGGGAACCATGGGATCATCGGTGTTGTTCATTGCACTCGCTTATCTCGTGATTTCGATGCTCGGACTTAACAGCGGAATCTGGGTTGCGGTACTGGCTGGCGCGATCGGTGGCATTATCATCGGCCTGGTTACCGAGTACTACACCGCCGGCAAACCCGTCGAGCATATCGCCAAGTCGGGGGAAACCGGAGCGGCAACCGTCATGATCAGTGGTCTGGCGATCGGAATGCAGTCAGTCGCTGTTCCGATTTTTACGATTTGTGGCATTATCTGGATCTCCAGTGAATTCGCAGGTCTTTACGGTGTTGGTATCGCCGCGGTCGGCATGCTCGCCACGGTAGGTATTACCATGGCGATCGACGCTTATGGTCCGGTAGCCGACAACGCCGGTGGCATCGCCGAAATGGCAGGCCTCGGCGAAGACACGCGCAAGATCACCGATTCGCTGGATGAGCTCGGTAATACGACTGCGGCAATCGGCAAGGGATTTGCAATCGGAGCGGCAGCACTCGCTGCACTGGCGATTATCACCGCCTACATCGAAACCGTTGCCATCAATATCGAAAATTTCGAACTCGTACTGAATAACCCGGAAGTGTTAATCGGGCTCTTTATCGGTGGCGTAATCCCGTTCATCATCGCGTCGATTACGATGACCGCGGTGGGTGATGCGGCCTTCGAAATGATCAAGGAAATTCGGCGTCAGTTCCGAGAAATAGATGGCCTGCTCGAAGGTACCGCGGAGCCCGATACGGCGACATGCGTCGATATCGCCACCACTGCAGCCTTGAAAAAGATGATTGTACCGGGTGTCATCGCGGTCAGCGCTCCGCCGCTGGTCGGTTTTCTGATCGGCGCCGAGGCGCTCGGTGGCATGCTCGCCGGCGGACTGCTGTCCTGCGTGCTAATGGCGCTGATGATGGCCAATGCCGGCGGTGCCTGGGACAACGCCAAGAAATACGTCGAAAAGGGCAACCTCGGCGGCAAGGGCACCGACACACACGCGGCAACCGTGGTCGGCGACACCGTTGGCGATCCTTTCAAGGATACCTCGGGACCTTCGATGAACATCCTGATCAATGTAATGGCAATCGTCAGCCTGGTTATCGCACCGCTACTGAGTTAGATAAAAGCATAGTGCAGGTACTAATGGACAGTGCCTGCACTACCCTCATAGAATCACCGCGCTGAATGATCGCAGAACCAGAATCACGTGGAAACTGAATTATGAGTCTTAAAAACGCATTTTATGCCCAATCCGGCGGTGTCACGTCGGTTATCAATGCCAGCGCCTGCGGCGTCCTTGAAACCAGTCGCAAGCATCCCGATAGAATCGGCAAAGTCTTCGCCGGGCGAAACGGTATTATCGGTGCGCTGACTGAAGAACTGATCGATACCTCACGCGAATCAGATGCCGATATAGCCGCACTGAAAAACACCCCTGCAGGTGCGTTCGGTTCCTGCCGTTTCAAACTTAAAAGCCTGGAAGAAAATCGCCGTGAATACGAACGCCTGATCGAAGTTTTCAAGGCGCACGATATCGGTTACTTCTTTTACAATGGCGGCGGTGACTCAGCCGATACCTGTTTCAAGGTTTCGCAACTGTCGGCAACCCTGGGATTTCCAGTGCAGGCAATACATATCCCGAAGACTGTGGACAACGATTTGCCGATTACCGACAATTGTCCCGGCTTTGGCTCGGTGGCTAAATACATTGCGGTTTCAGCTTTAGAGGCCTCATTTGACGTCAGCTCTATGGCGAAGACTTCGACCAAGGTATTCATTCTCGAAGTGATGGGGCGTCACGCCGGATGGATCGCGGCCGCGGGCGGGTTGATCGAAGATTACGGCATACCCGTGTTACTGCTGTTTCCCGAAGTGGATTTCGATCATGACAAGTTTATCGAGGCGGTGCAGGCCAAGGTGGATACTCACGGTTACTGCACGGTTGTGGTTTCAGAGGGCGCGCGAAATGCCGACGGCAGTTTCCTCGCCGAGCAGGGCACCAGAGATGCTTTCGGTCATGCCCAGCTTGGGGGGGTGGCTCCTGTAGTCGCCAATATGATCAAGACGGCGCTGGGTTACAAGTTTCACTGGGCAGTCGCCGATTACCTACAACGCTCAGCGCGCCATATTGCTTCCGCCTGCGACCTTGAACAGGCTTATGCGCTTGGGCAGGTCGGGGTAGAAATGGCACTGGCGGGTAAAAATGCAATTATGCCGACCATTAATCGGCTATCTAACAACCCCTACCAATGGGAAATTGGCAGCGCTGACCTGGCCGACGTTGCCAATGTCGAAAAAACGATGCCGCTCGATTTTATTACCTCGAATGGTTTCGGCATCACCGACAAATGTCGCGAGTATCTTTATCCACTCATCCAGGGCGAAGCTTATCCCGACTATGATGAACGCGGTATGCCGCGCTATGTGGTGTTGAAAAACGAGCTGATTGACAAGAAACTGGAAGATTTCGATCTCTAATAAACAGAATTAAAATTTACCTGAACCTGACCGACATCCTGTCCAATCCAGCTTAGTCAGTTATAATTTTTACCCCTTAATTATCAGAGTGACCCAATCATGATCCTCGACAGGGTTAATAGTGGCAAGAATGTACCCAATGACATCAACGTCATTATAGAAATTCCATCACACAGTGACCCGATCAAATACGAGGTCGATAAGGAAACCGGTGCGATGTTCGTCGATCGTTTCATGGGTACTTCGATGCATTATCCCTGCAACTACGGATATATCCCGCAAACGCTGTCCGAGGATGGGGACCCGGCTGACGTCCTCGTGGTGACTCCAATTCCGGTTATCAGTGGTTCGGTCATTCGTGTCAGGCCGCTGGGCATGCTATTGATGACCGACGAAGCCGGAAAGGATTCGAAAATCATCGGGGTGCCGATCGACAAGCTGACCAATCTGTATTCGGACATGAACAGTGTGCGTGACTTACCCAAATCGCTACTCGATTCGATCGCGCATTTCTTCGATCACTACAAGGACCTGGAAGCAGGCAAATGGGTCAATATAGACGGGTGGGTCGATACCGAAGAGGCCAAACGCGAAATCCTCGACTCCATCGAACGCTACAACAAAGAAACAGCCCAATAGTTCCCCGCTTCGACAACTCCCCACGATCAGGTCATATTACCTGCAACCACTGACGCCCCTTGTAACCTGGCCCTTTAAAACCAAAGCTTTCAGGCACCCGGCCTGTACGTCGCAAGGGATTTCAGTGTTTGCTGGGATACGTGAATCTTGTATCTGAGCAACATTACAAAATCCCGATACGTCGGACCGCCGCTTTCTCGCACCAGTGTCCGGAATAGACAAC
>JBATHL010000304.1:0-7943 GCA_049666745.1 Gammaproteobacteria bacterium | reverse complement strand
GACGAAGGCGAAGGCGAGTTTGCCGGCATAACCGGCTCTGGTAAACTCAGCGTCAGGTCGCCGATACGCACCATTATCGCCGACTTACCTAGCGGAGCCGTGCTGCGCGTGGCCTCCGGCCTGGCCGTGATCAAAAATCTGAAATACAGCATTCCGTAGAGCAGAGCATTCTACGCAACGAGCTTACGTTTAGCAGAGGATTTCCCAATGACTAAAAAATTAACATCGATTATCGCGGCGCTTCTAATCTCGACCGTCATGATGGAGTCGGCGATGGCCCTCGGCTCGAAGCGCTGGGGTACTCATATCATCTCCTCGGACCCCTCGTTGCCCACGGGCAAGTATGAAGTACTTAAGCGCTGTGGCGAACCGACGGTACGTTACGGCGACGCCTGGATTTATGAAAAGGGTTCGGTCAAACGCACGCTGACTTTTACCAGCGGTGGCAGGCTGAAAGACATCTTCTAGGTTCAATTCGCTCCAACAGCAGTCGTTTACGGCAGATCTCCCGCGTCGTCGGAAGCCTGTTCAAGCTGGCCATCCCATCGACGCCGGGACGCCTCGATCAGGCCTGCTGACCGAAGGATTTGTTTGCCCGGGGTAACAGCAAGGTAGCGCTGAAGATCAGCAACGCGACGACCGCAAGCAGGCTGAACAGGCGAGCAAATCCCCAGTTACCATGGATCCAGCCGATCAACGGCACCGCCGAGGCCATTACCGAAAAGGTGACCACGTAACGCAAAGCGTAGGCACGGCTGCGCCATTCACTGCGCGCCATTCTACCGACCAGCACGTCGTTGATCGGAATCTGTCCAAACACCACGAACATGAAGGCTATCGACACGAACAGTGCGGCCAGACCATCCAGATGCGTCATCAGGTAAAAGAACAAGGCCTGAAATAACGCTACCGTAGCGAACACGAAACGTATCGAGTGATTATCCACCAGGTAGCCGATCACCAGCTGCGCCATCGCTGCCAGCGAAAATACGAGGAAAGCGTACCAGCCCACCAGGGTCGCCGAACCGGCAAAATCCACCAGCCGCTCGGCAAATATTTTGGGTAAAGCGAAGGTTGTACTTTGGAAGATCAATCCACCCATAGCCGTGGTAAAAAAGATAATCGCAAAAATCCGTAACAGGGTCGCTCGTGGGATAACAACTGTCTCGATTTTCTTAGCCGCTCCGCCGGCACTGGTCCCGGCGCTAGCCGCGCTCGGTTCGTTGCGCACAAAGAACCAGTAAGAAAAACCGAGCAGAATCGAAACTACCCCGGGAACAAAAAAGGCACTGCGCCATCCCACACTGTCGATCAGAAAGCCTGTCAACAGTGCCGCACTGGCCACACCCAGGTTACCGAAGACCCCGTTGATCGCCAGCGGCACCCCGGTTCGGGCACGCCCCTGTACCACCATTGCCAGGCCGACCGGGTGGTAGATTGCGGCGAAGATGCCGATCAGCGTCAAACCGGCGGCGATCTGTAGCGGATTATTTGCCATCCCGGCAAGTAATGAGCTGGCACCGATGCCGATAAAGAAAATAACGATCATCCCTTCCCGGCTCCACTTATCCGCAATCCATCCCGCCAATATGGCGCAAACACCAAAAGCGACGAATCCCGGCGTTGCATAGGGAATCAGCTCGGCGTAACTCATCCCCCACTCACTATTCAGGCGCAGGGCGGCAACCGAGGCGAAAACCAGCATGAACAGGTGGTCGAGGAAATGACCGAGGTTGAGATACAGAAATTTGATCTGATTGCGTTGCATGAAAGTACCGGCGATTGACCCGGCCACCATTGTGATAAAAAATGCAGCAATGTACCACTGCGAAAGCACAGTAACCAACTCGAGCATGACTGAGTGTCCGGTGAACCGGCAGGGGAATAAATCGACCCCATCCATGCTATCGATCGATCAATCGCCGCGACAGTGATCTGACCGCCCATGTCACTAGCAGCAAAACTCAGACGGATCGCGCTTAACCAACAGGGCCTGTTAAAAGCCGGTTTTTTCGGCCGCGGCAAACGCGCCACGCTGCGCGCCATAGAACAGCTCGGCTATGTACAGATCGACACCATATCGGTGGTAGAACGAGCACACCACCACGTACTCTGGTCGCGAGTCGGGAATTACAGACCGCAATTTCTCGAGCAACTGGTCAAACAACGCGAAATATTCGAATACTGGTTCCACGCGGCTGCATGGCTGCCGATGCGTGATTACCGCTTCGCCCTGCCCCGCATGCGGCAAGTGAATGGCGAGCGCAACTGGTTCGAAATCAGCGATCGCAAGTTAACCGACGAAATACTGAAGCGTATCGAAAACGAGGGTCCATTACGCACCCGCGATTTTATCGATACGCGCCAGGTCAACAACGGCTGGTGGGACTGGAAGCCGGCCAAACAGGCGCTTGAGCAATTGTTCATGCAGGGAGAGCTGATGGTAAGCGGCCGCGAGGGATTTCAAAAAGTATATGACCTGCCAGAACGTGTACTGCCCGACTGGGTCGATAGCAGCATGCCCACTATGGACGAATATGCGGGACACTTGATTGATACCACACTGCGCGCGCATGGATTTGCCAGCCTGGTATCGATGGCTTACCTGCGTAAGGGCAAACCACTGCGCGAAGCCATCAAAGCGCAGCTACAGCAACGCCTGGAAGCAAACCAGCTGACCACGGTCGAGCTGGGCAACAACAATACCTTATACATCGACCCTGAACTACTGGAGAGCCGCGCGCCGCACAGCAGTGCGCAGGTACGCATATTATCGCCGTTTGACAATGCCGTCATCCAGCGCCAGCGAGGTCGCGAAATCTTTGATTTTGATTACCAGATCGAATGCTATGTGCCCGAGCCGTTGAGACAGTTTGGTTATTTTTGCCTGCCCATCATGTATCGCGATCGTTTCGTTGGCAGAATCGATTGCAAGGCGCATCGAACAGATAGTTCACTCGAGATCAGGTCGGTGCACATCGAACAAAAAGTCGATGCGGACTTTATCGAATTATTTTGCCGGGCGCTGCAGTCGTTTGCAGCGTTTAATAATTGCACTCGGATCCTGGTGCAGTCCGCCGACTCAAGCGATTTTCTGCGCTCTGTAAAGGTACGCGTATAACAACTGCCTGCAACCGGCTACTCGACGCGGACGATAAACTCCTTTCTTTCGTTGGTATCGAGATTAAACTGCGACCGATTGGTGTGATTGATATGCCTGCCGTAGGTGTGCAGTGACAGGGTCATGCGGTCGGTTTCGTTGGTCACCGTATGGATGCCACCCGTCCTGATGCAGACCAGCTCGCCCTCGTTGGCATCAAAATCCTTTTTCACCGCAAGCTCGGCATAATCGGGGTTAGTGCGATCATCGAGTCGTTGGTAGCGGACATTATGCTCGACGCCTTCGATACCTGCGACGACCGCCCAGGTGCCGTGATCATGGGGCGGTGTTCCCCGGCCGGGTAGCCAGTTCACCAAAACTACAGCCAGAGAGTGATCGGCTTCTTCGTGCAACAGATAAACGCCGAACCCCTGCTCCTCGTCAGCTTCATAGTATTTCGGCTGTAACCAGGATTTGTCAGCCACGACGCGTTGCGCTAATGGGCCAACTCGACGAATAATTTCAGCTTCGTCACTGGTTTCGGCAACAATGGCTCTCAAGTCATCGATATACTGTGCAAGCGAGTAGGTTTCGGTCACTGTGATTATCTCCCGTTCGATCAACGCATATCATAGCATTTTTGTGACCGACGGGATCAGAGCGCGACGATTACCCTGACCGCATCGAGCCGCAGGCGTGCATGACCGAGCGCGGACTCGAAACGATCAAGCTGGCCCTGAAAAAATTCAATCTCGTCGTCGCGCACCCCGGGGTTCACTTTACGCAACGTGATCAGCCGCTCGATTTCATGTCCCAGCAATTCACGACAGTTACTTCTTGCATCGCCAATCAAACCGGGTACATGGCTGTCGGCGACAAGGTCCGCGAATTCCAGCATCTGGGTCAGTTCGGTCTGCCTGGCTTTAACGATCTTGATTGCTGTATCAGTGTCGACGCGCTGCGTTTGCTGCAGGGCCGTATCGAGATCGACGCGCCCGGCATGATCCTGTCCGGATTCATCAATCACGACTCTGATCGTCGAATTGGGAAAATAACGCTCGTTATGGCTACCGGAATCGTCACTGAAATCCATCAGGAAATGACACTCAGCGAGTAGCGTACCCGCTTTGACCCCGCTGTAATTCAACGCCACCAGGGCCGTATTTCCAAATTCACTGCTCAGAATCATATCCATCGCATTGCGCACGAACGGGTGTTCCCAGGTCAGGTAATGCAGATCTTCGTTGGCGAGCGCCGCGCTGCGATCATAGGTCACCGTCATGCCGTCCTCCGGTAACCCCGGCATCTGCGTAAGCATGTTGTCGCCCGGGGTTATCACCCAGCCGTCGCGCCCCCGAATTTCGCTGTTGACCCCGTAACAATCATAAATTCGCTCCATGAATTTAAACAGGTCGAAATCTAGATCGCGCTGCATCGCCTCGTCAATCAGCGCTTCCGCGACTCCGGGCCGACAGGAGTTTATTTCGAGCAGGCGATCACGCCCCTGTTGCAAGGCCTGGTCCAGTGACTGGTGTAACGCGTGGGTTCGTTCGATAAAGTCATCGACCGGTAAAAACGGATCGTCGAGATGCTGCTGTAACTCCTGCCGGGTCTGCAGATAGACCTGATGTCCGGCCGGACAGGTTTGCGAAAAGGCACCGAGGCCTTCGTGATACCAGCGAAACAGCACTTGCTGAGCACTGCCCTTCACATACGGCACATGGATATTGATCACCGCGTTCTGACCGATACGATCGAGCCGTCCGATGCGTTGTTCCAGCAGGTCGGGATTAAGTGGCAGGTCGTATAACACCAGGTGATGCGCAAACTGGAAATTACGTCCCTCACTGCCAATTTCGGAGCAGATCAATACCTGCGCGCCGTCTTCATGATCGGCAAACCAGGCCGCGGCACGGTCCCGCTCGAGCAGGGTCATGCCTTCATGAAAAAGTGCCGCGCGTATACCGAACTGTTGTTTTAAATCGCCCACCAGTCGTTGCGCAGTGCTCGCGGCCGCAGCAATGACCAGCACTTTCTTTGATCTGAGCTCGCGCAACAGCTCTCCCAACCAGTGGCCATACGGATCGCCCTGCTCGACAGGATTGAGCGCCACAGGATGTACTTCGCGGGCAGGAAAACCCTTGACCACATGGCGCGTATTACGAAACAACACTCGTCCGGTGCCATGTTGATCGAGCAAATCATCCAGTTCCTGTACTCGATCAGGCTCTTCCAGCAGAGCCTGTGCCTGATCGGCAAGCTGCTGATAGCCTTGTTCTTCGTTGAGGAAGCGATCGAGATCGCTGAATCGATCCGGGTCCAGCAAGCGTAAACGGGCATAATGGCTTGCCTTGCCCAACTGCTCCGGGGTAGCGGTCAGCAACAGCAAACCCGCCGTGTTTTCGGCCAGCTGTTCAACCAGTTGGTACTCGTGGCTAGCCGACTCGGGCGACCACAGCAGATGATGTGCTTCGTCGACCACGAGCAAATCCCATTCGCCATTACGCGCATGGGCAACCTGTTCCGGGTGTTTGATCAGATACTCCAGGCTGCATAAAATCAGTTGCTCGCTATGGAAAGGATTTTCGCCGTCAGCGGTGTCGATAGCATCCTCTTCCGGGTCGGCAAATCGAGCCTCGTCGAAGATGCTGAACATCAGGTTAAAGCGGCGTAACATTTCCACCAGCCACTGGTGCACGAGGGATTCCGGCACCACGATCAACACCCGCCGTGCGCGTTCCAGCAGGAGTTGCTGATGCAGGATCAGGCCTGCTTCGATAGTCTTGCCTAAACCGACTTCATCGGCGAGCAGAACCCGTGGGGCGTAGCGGTTGGATACCTCGTGGGCAATGTACATCTGGTGAGCAATCAGGCTGGTGCGACTGCCGGCCAGGCCGAACACCGGCGACTGTTGCAGGTGGTTGGCGATATTGCGGGTCTTGCAACGCAGCGCAAACCATTTGTTACGATCGATTTGCGCGTTAAGCAATCTTTCTCCGGGCTGATTCAGTTGCAGAAAGTTGCTCAGGCGACCCTCGGGAAGATCTACGCGCTGGCCATGCTCATCTTCGCAATGGTAACGAATCAGGCCGTCCGTTTCGCTCAATTCGATAACCTGCAGGATTTCTCCATCCTGCCTTTCTATCCAGTCACCATTACGAAAACGCACTCTCGTCAACGGCGCATCAGCGCGCGCATAGATGCGGGTTTCGCCAGTCGCAGGGAATACGATACTGACCGTACGATGCTCGATCTCGATGACCATACCAAGGCCAAGCTGAAGTTCGGCGGCGCTGATCCAGCGCTGGCCGATGACAAAATCCTGCATATTTCAAACAACCACCAAAAACGCGCGCGATTATAACAGGCAGGCTTGCTTTTCCCAGCACCATTCGTCACAGGTCCATCGGGAAGCTTGCAGTTAGTATTTAACTTGCACAGAATGCGGCCATGATTCCGCTTGATGACAACGGCTACTTCATTACCGGTTCCGATACCGATGTCGGCAAGACTTATATCGCCTGCCAGATCGTACGTCAGTTAGTTCAGCAGGGGGTCAAAGTCGAAACCCGTAAACCGGTGGAATCAGGCTGCGTGGTATCGGCAAACGGAGACCTTGTCACCCACGATGCGTTGGCTTTGCAACAGGCCAATGACAATCGTGAAAGTATTGAACGGATCGCGGCCTGTCGTTATCGCGCCGCACTCGCCCCGCCTCGAGCAGCGCGCCTTGAAAACGAGGAAATCCGTATCGCTCAATTGATTGACGCATGCGAGCGCGACCAGGCGGATCATCGCCTGATAGTCGAGGGAGCAGGCGGTTTCTATTCCCCCCTCGCCGAAAACGGATTGAACGCCGATCTGGCAAGCGCACTGCAACTACCTGTCGTCATCGTTGTCAATGATCGTATCGGCGCAGTAAACCAGGCTTTGATGACGATACAGGCGGTTGAAAGCAGGCAACTTAGAGTCGGCGCGATCGTTTTGAACCAGGTTGAGCCGATAACCGATGCCGCGATGGATAATGCCACGGATCTCCAGGCGTATAGTGATCATGCCCTGTTCTGCTGCCTCCACGGCGACTCGCTGCCTCGCCTGTTTGAATAATAATATGAGTAAATCCCGCCTCGATCGTTTTCTCGCACCCTGGGTTTTCGTGCTCACCGGAATTATCTTCAACATTCTTTCAGCGGTGATTACGCATTACTTCATCGGTCTCAACAACGACCAGATTAGTGTGCTCGAGCGCGACATCCAGAATAAGCAGGTCTTGATCGACAGCCTGTGGCAATCCAGGGTCGAGGTCGAACGCAAGCAGGAATTTTTTATCCTGCTACTGTCGAATCAGTCCGCCAGTCCGGCAATCATCGAAAGCTATTACCAGGAGTATCTCGACGGCCTGGTCAATGTCCATGGTTTGAAAGAATTTGTTTCCCGCAAAAAGCAACCGATGATTAACGATATCGATTTATTGTTGTCGATCAGCAGTGCCGCGCAGAAATCAATTGTCGAATCGATCAATGCCACTTATTTCGAAACACTCGAACTGCAGGAAGCCAAAATGCCGCTGGAGCAGGATAACTCGCGTCTCTTCAGCATCGCCATTTTTCTCCAGGTGATCGGTCTTATCCTGGTATTGGCGCGAGATTTGCGGCGACATTAAAACCTGATGAACAAGGGCTATGCGGTCATTCTTACCGGTTATATCGGTTGGGGTTTGTTCCCACTTTACTGGACCCTGCTAAATCACGTACCCGCAAGCGAAGTCCTGCTGCACCGCATGCTATGGTCGATGCCGCTACTGTTGCTGCTGGTATTGTTGAGCCAGCGGCGCAGATCGCAG
>JBATHL010000303.1:0-1829 GCA_049666745.1 Gammaproteobacteria bacterium | reverse complement strand
AGCTTAAAGCCCGCAAAGGTCGTCATAACTGAACCACTCTGTCGCCGGCAGGATTCGCAGTGACAGTGACCGACCCAGTCGGATTTACCGTCTATTTCAAATTTAACGGCTCCGCAATAACAATGACCGCTCAGTTTTGGTTCGTTCATGATGTATCTCCAACGATCAAGGATACGTTATATCCGCGCAACCGGGAATCTTGCAACTACCGGGTTGGTTCGATGCTGGCGCCGCGGGTCGAGGTCTCGGGATGACAAAGTAACGGTGCAGATAAGCCGGGGTCCTGTTACCGTGGCACCGTTACAAGAACCCGGATAAGCGCTACGTGCTTTCCGGGATGACCACTACGTGGTCACTTCGAGTCGGATTTCATGACGAAATCTTCGAGCTGCTTGTCGATGCCGAGTACGTGTAGCTTCAGCCATTTGTAAAGAAAGTCGGAAAGCGAGTCCTGCAGGAACTGACCCATGGTCGGATCGGTTTCCAGCATTGCCTCGAGTTCTTCCCGAAATCGGTCGTGCGCCTCGATATGTTCATCCTTATCGGGGTATCCGAGCTTCACCATGTAGGTTTCTTCGAGGGTAAAATGATGTTCCGCGTAAAGTTTGAGACGCACCAGGATGCCCGGATCGAAGGGGACCTCCTTGATTTTGTCGATCAGCTCGAACAAGACCTGGTGTTGCGTGTCCTGCCAGATGACATCGCTGGTTTTCTGCATTGCGCCGGATTATGGGAAGATAGTTCGATCACGATAGAGGAAAACCCTGACCTTAGTCAAGGGATCGAAGTCTTGTACCCTGAGGGCCCTGCTTATTGGGGAGTGGTCGCAGCCGGCGTAAACGACATGATCGAAATTGCTTCGTTGATCAGTAGTTTGGCCTGCTCATGGTCGTTATACAAAAACAGCGTGTAGGCGTCGGCCATCTCGTTTCTATGTATCCCAATCAGTAATCCGTTCTGGTAGCCTGCCGCAAACTCGGGTCGAACGTCGAACACGGAGGCCGCTGCCCAGTTTGCGTTAAAACTTTCTTTCGCCTGGGACTCGGAGAATGTGCTACTGGGCGTGTCGCTGCCGACCGACAGGCGATTGGTTATCGATTCGAACAGCAGAGGGAACAGGTGGTTTGGCTCGGGAGCCGCATTGTGCGGATCGTTATATTCGATTTCGATCCGGTTAAGCGGCCGCACGATGAAACGCAGCTCCAGCGCTCCCGACTCGTGCTTCATCGCATGTTCGTATGGCAGCACCGGGTTAGCATGGATCGGTATGTCGGTGTAACTTTGCCGGGTCTCGATGCGCAGGCCGGCCTCGAGCAAGAGCTGGTCGAACGCCTCCCGCGCGGTTTTGTCGATTGCGGTGGTGATTTGCGTTGCAAGTGCCAGCACCAGGGCAAGTGCCAGGCGGTATGGCGGCTTCATGAAAGGTCCGGATCCCATTGCCTGAGCATGTCCCTGGCGATTTGTGCCCAGCTTTCCTCCGGCTGCAGGGTCAGGAAATGCTTCAGGTCGTCGATGGCGCGCTGCCGTTCTCCCATCGCCTCGTAGGTCGAGGCACGATTGAAATAGGCAGCCGGTACCGCGGGTTCGAGTTCGATGCAGCGGTTGAAATCCACCAGTGCCAGGGCATATTTTTCAGCCTCGAAGTTAACACTTCCTCGATTGAAATAGGCTGCAACAAACCTGGGGTCGAGTTCGAGTGCGTTGTCGAGATCACGCAGGGCGTCCTCGTTTCGCCCGAACTGTCGCAATGCCTGCGCGCGGTTGGTCAGCAGTATCGGGTCGTGTGGATTCAACTCGACGGCCTGGTTAAGATCGGCCAGGGCGAGACT
>JBATHL010000302.1:0-2189 GCA_049666745.1 Gammaproteobacteria bacterium | reverse complement strand
CCAGCAGGTTCATGCCCTGGCTGGTCGAGGTAACCGGAACGACTTCGGCTTCTACTTCCAGTTTCGTTAACGCCTTTTCAAGCGTCTCGATGGTCGTGGTGTTGTCGACCACGGCCACGCGTTTACCCGCCAGGTCGCTTATCTGATTAATGATCGAGCCTTTACGCGCCAGCAGCGATCCCCCGGTGACGAAGGTGGGCTGGGTAAAGCCGACGATCTCGGCACGCGACAGGGTTTTGGTGGTGACGCCGCAAAGAATGTCAATTTTCCCCGACTGGACTGCCTCGAAGCGGGTCGCCGCCGTGACCGGAACGAAATTCACCTGAATGGTTGTTTTGCCGAGGGTTTCGACCACCATCGAGGCGATGTATTTACACAGGTCTACCGAATAACCGGCTGCTTCGCCGTCGCCGCGGTCGAAAGACATTGGAGCCTGATCCTGGCGGAAACCGAGATTCATTTCACCGGTTTCGTTGATTCGTTTCAGCGTCTGGGTCCATTCGGTGGCCGCTGTAGTTGCCAACGGCAGGCAAAGGAGGGCGCCGGTCAGTACCAGCTTATGCAGTGACATAATTAGTCTCGTCTCGTGAATGAAGCGGGGGAGTATAGAAACTCTGCTCCCGAATCACAATTTCTGATTATCGGGTGGGCCAGGGTGGCAGGGAACATAAACACTGGCCCGCCAGGGTGACAGTTACCCTGACTTGCCCCCGTAACTGGAGACCCGCATTAGTATCTGCGTCTTATCAACCATCCGCGTGATCGATGGTTCGGTGGTAACACTGCACATATCGGCTAACGGAACCCATAACAGATCATGCGATTCGTCACTAACGATGTAATGGTCATCGACGGCTCGAAAAAGAAAACGGCAATCGTAATGATAATGTGCTGCTTCATGGCCTCTGGATGGGATCTGATGGATATCGATATCAAACAGCTCCTGATCGACAAACTCCAGGCCGTCCAGTCCAGATTCTTCGATGGCTTCACGGTACGCCACTTGCTCAACATTGGGATCACCGTCGGCATGCCCGCCCAGCTGAACCCAGATATTGAGCTTTTTATGATGGGTCAATAGCGCCCGCGTACCCGTGGAATCCAGTATCCAGGCTGAACCGGTAATATGACCGATCGGCAACTCACGCGAAAAACAATCTGTATTGGCATCGACGAACGAGGAAATCCTGTCCACCACCGCTGCCTCTTCTGGATAGCGAACCCGGTAGTGTTTGAAGAAATTGCGGATTTTATTTCGATGCATGTATTCCGGGGACAGTATACTTAATTGCCCGGGGGCTTTGGTTTTGGGCCCGGCCGCCTGGGTGGCAAAGGTGGGACTATGCGCTTAGTGGCCGACCCCCGCTTTTTGCAGGCCGTCAATATAGTGATTACGATCTACCTCCCGTTTGAAGGGGTATACTCTTGTCATTTGTTCGACACTGAAATCGGGGTCTATTCTCGACAACTCGCTGATAACAGATGCAGCCTCGCTGGTTTTACCCAGATGACCCAGGCAACAAATGATCGGCTTGTAACCATTGGTGAAACCAGGGGTGTCGCTAATGCATTTCTTACCCCATTTGATTCCGAGTTCGTAATCCTTGTTGAAGGTATGCGCAACCGAATTGGCGAGGTAGTAAAAGAATTTGTGCCGCTCTTCAAATCCACCCAGGTTGTTTAGTTCCGCGAGACGACTAATGGCCTTTTTCGGCTGACCGCAGTATGAAAAAGTAAATGAGCTTAGCAGCAGCACCATCGATGATAACGGATTCAGATCGTAAGCCTTTTGATGTAACTCCAGCGCCTCATCGAAATCGTGTTCTATAAAAGCCTGAAAATGCCCTTTCATCGCGAGCGCCAGCGCATCGTCCGGGTCACGTTTGAGGGCGTCCCTGGCTATCTGGTTTGCTTTTTTAACTTCCTCGGTCGGATCTTTGACCCAACTCTGGCCGAACCAGAAGATTTCCCAGTAAATTCTCCAGGTGTAGATCGCCGCAAACTCAGGATCCAGTTCTTTAGCGCGCTCAAACATTTTCTCGGCGAGTTGAAATGATTCAGCTGTCATATCTGGAATCGTCGACACGGCGCGAATAACGCAATCATAGGCGCTGTAGTCATCCGGGGTGTGGCTGACGACGCGCTCGATTTCCTTTTGACGCAATTTAACGTCCAGCTGACAAATGATC
>JBATHL010000301.1:0-7022 GCA_049666745.1 Gammaproteobacteria bacterium | reverse complement strand
GGTGAACATCTCGCCCTGGATCTGGCAGGCCCGGTCCCAGCTGGGCTCGCGACTGGCGGTGGCGTCCATCGCAAACATCAGGCGCCCGCGTTCCCGCGTGGATTTGATCGCCGGCGTCGACCTGACTTTGTCTACGAACGCGTCGATCGCGGCCTTGCTCGATTTTTGCGGAAGATCTTTGTCTGCGTCGGTCATGCGTCGTGTTCGAACAGTCATTCCGGAGACGGTAAGTATACCTATTTATTGACTGCTGCTTTAACCGGGTCTTTTCGATTTCGGTTCTACCCATGAATTGGCTGGGTTGCAGTCTGCTGGAGACTGTCAAACAAGTTCACTGTCCCCGGAATTCCCTTTATACCGATGCTGTTCGACGACCTGGTCGATGGCGCCGAAGATCGAGGCACCGCTCGCGTCGAGCATCTCGATGCGGACGCGATCGCCAAAGTTCAGGAACGAGGTTTTTGACGCGCCCAGCTCAAGCGCTTCGATGGTACGAATCTCGGCGATACAGGAGTAGCCCATACCGCCTGCGGCAATCGGTTTGCCGGGCCCGCCGTTGAGTTTGTTTGAGACGGTACCCGAACCAATGATCGTGCCCGCCACGAGCGGCCTCGACTTCGCCGCGTGTGCAATCAGCTGACCGAAGTCGAAGGTCATATCGACGCCGGCGTCGGGTTTACCGAACAGGTCGCTGTTCAGCGACGACAACAGGGGTAAATGCAGCCTGGCGCCCTGCCACGCATCACCCAGTTCGTCGACAGTGACGGCAACGGGTGCGAACGCGCTCGACGGCTTGGACTGGAGAAAGCCGAAACCCTTGGCCAGTTCTCCCGGGATCAGGTTACGCAACGAAACGTCGTTCACGAGCATGACCAGGCGGATGTACTGTTCCGCATCCTCCGCGCTGACGCCCATCGGTACGTCGCCCGTGACCACGGCGACCTCGGCCTCGAAGTCGATACCCCAGTCTTCGCTCGCGGCCAGGATCGGATCGCGCGGCCCGATAAATGAATCCGAGCCACCCTGGTACATCAGCGGGTCGGTCCAGAAGCTTGCCGGCATCGCCACGCCACGCGCCTTGCGCACCAGTTCGACATGATTGACGTAAGCGGAGCCATCGGCCCACTGGTAGGCTCGCGGCAACGGCGACGCACAGCTGGCCGTGAGGAAGTTAGCGCCGTCCTGTTCGACTTCGGTGGCGAGCAGCTCGAGCGCGGGGGCGACGGCATCCCAGTGATCGAGTGCATGCTGCAAGGTCGGTGCAATTTTAGCGGCGGACCGATAGTGAGTCAGGTCGCGTGACACGACCACCAGCTCGCCATCGCGGCCGCCTTTCAACGAGGCCAGTTTCATGACGCGTCACCCGTGAACTCGAGTTCGTGCAGCCAGGCCGCATGGCGCGGCGCCTTTTTGGTCTCGCTCCACTCTTCGAGCATGGCCGGTGCGACGCGTTTGAGTTCTTCGATCTGCGCCGGCGTCTGCGAATTGGCGACGAGCTCGAGGCGATGACCATTGGGGTCGAAGAAGTATATCGACTGGAAGATGCCGTGGTTGGTCGGCCCGATGACATCGATACCCTGCGACTCGATATGCGCCCGGGCGGCGAGCAGCGCGTCGTAGTCTTCGACCTCGAAGGCGATATGCTGCACCCACTGTGGCGTATTGTGGTCACGCTCCATCGGCGCCTTCGTCGGCAGCTCGAAGAAGGCGAGCACGTTGCCCATGCCGGCATCGAGAAACACGTGCATGTACGGGTCCGGCTCCCTGGTCGAGGGCACACGGTCCTCGGCAAACGCGACCTGGAACTCCATGTTGAGCACGCGCTGGTAAAACTCGACGGTCTCCCTGGCGTCCTTGCAGCGGTAGGCCACGTGGTGAATGCGTTTCAGTTTCACTGGTTTCTCCTCGCTATGCATCAGGCTTCTTCGATCACGCCGCGGGCAAGCTGATCGCGTTCGATCGACTCGAACAGGGCGGTAAAATTGCCCTCTCCAAAGCCCTCGTCCTGCTTGCGTTCGATGAATTCAAAGAAGGTCGGTCCGATCAGGGTGTTGGAAAAAATCTGCAGCAGTAAACGCGGGTCGCCATTGGCGGTTGAGCCGTCGAGCAGGATCCCGCGCGTCTTGAGTTGATCGACCGGTTCACCGTGCCCGGGCAGACGCTGTTCGAGCATGTCGTAGTAGGTCGCGGGCGGTGCCGTCATGAATTCCAGGCCGCGGGCCTGCAATCGGTCCCAGCACTCGTAGAGGTTGTCGCAGGACAGCGCGATGTGCTGAATGCCCTCGCCGTTGAACGCCATCAGGTATTCCTCGATCTGGCCCGTACCTTTCGACGATTCCTCGTTGAGCGGAATGCGAATGCGCCCGTCGGGTGCCGTCATCGCCTTCGAGAACAGACCCGTGTATTCACCCTTGATATCGAAGTAGCGACTCTCGTGGAAGTTGAACAGGCTCTCATAGTAATGCGCCCAGTAATCCATGCGGCCGCGATAAACGTTATGCGTGAGGTGATCGATCTGATCGAAGCCGCAGCCCACGGGATGGCGTTCGACACCGTCGTAAAACTCGAAGTCGATGTCGTAGATCGTGTTGCCCTCGGTATAACGGTCGATCAGGTAGAGCGGTGCAGCGCCAATGCCCTTGATCGCCGGCAGGCGCAATTCCATCGGCCCGGTCGGAATATCGACGGGCTGGGCGCCGAGTTCAAGTGCGCGTGCATAGGCATGGTGGGAGTCCCTGACGCGAAACGCCATGCCGCAGGCGGCAGCGCCGTGTTCCTGCACGAAGTACGCGGCGTGGCTCTTCGGCTCGTTGTTGAGAATGAAGTTGATGCCACCCTGGCGGAACAGCGTGACATCTTTCGAGCGATGCCGGGCCACGGCCTCGAAGCCGAGCAGGTGAAACACGTCCCCGAGCTGTCCGGGATCAGGGGCCGCGAATTCGACGAATTCGAAGCCATCGAGTCCCATCGGGTTGTCAAAGACATCTGGCATGGTTACTCCATAGTTTCAACAGTATTCGACATTGTGCCCAATTAGCGCGAATAATGTGCCCAGTTACTACATTTATTGCCTATAATTTGAAACATTAGCTTCATTATCTATAAATAATCGGGACGAATGCCCATGAAACTATCCATCAGCGACCGCCGCCTGTTGCAGGCGTTACAACGGGATGTCACGCAGAATCAGGTCGACCTGGCCGAAGAAGCCGGACTCTCGCGCACCTCCTGCTGGCGGCGAATCCGGGATTTCGAGGAAGCCGGGTTGATCCGGCAAAAGGTTGCGTTGCTCGACCCCAGGCTCGCGGGCTTCGGCATCGAGGTGTTACTGATGGTCGCGATGACCGAGCATACCGATGAAAACCGGCGTGACTTCGAGCATCACGTGCAGCGTCTGCCCGACGTGCTCGAATGTTTTTCGGTGTCGGGCGAACGCGATTACATGCTGCAAGTCGTCGCGCATGACATGGATTCGTACACGCACTTTCTCAATCACGAAATACTGAAACATCCCGCCGTGCGCTCGGCCAGTTCCACCTTCGTATTGAAACGCGTCAAATACTCCACGGTGCTGCCACTGACCGGGTGACGGCTGAATCAGGGGACAGGAAAACAGCGAGTAGCACCTGGAATACAGGGAATGAAGGTGCCGCGGGCGGAATCGAATTCGGGGCTTCAGGTTCTGTAAACGACCCAATATAGATGCGTTTGAGATCAAAAAAAGCGTCTACAGAAGTATCCTTTTGATTAATTACCTTTGAATTGTCAGGGATCAATGAAAAGTGCTGGATCAAGCCTGATACTGAGCATCCTGCAAATGGAGAGGATAAAATGAGCAAGCAGTCGATCGTGGATTATTTATCCACCCATGGTTTCTTTTCCAAAATGGATAGCGACTATTTGAAGTTCCTGTCAAGTTCCGCCACCGAGTTGCGGATCAAGAAGGGTGAAGTTCTGTTTCAGTATGGAAAGCGTGCCGATAAATTCTATTTGTTGCGCAAAGGGCAGGTATCTGTCCAGGTACCGGCATTGATGGGACCGACGCTTGACATACAGACCATTGGCGATGATCAAATACTCGGCTGGTCCTGGCTGATGCCACCATACCGTTGGAGTTTCCAGGCCCGCGCGTCGGAAGATTCGGATTTACTTGAGTTTGATGGCAGCGCCATATTGGCACGCTGCGAGGAAGATCCAAATTTCGGCTACGAATTGTTCAAGCGTTTCGCGGCGCTAATGTCCGAGCGGCTCGATGCAGCTCGTCAGAAGATGATGGATCAGTGGAATCCGCCAGGATTCGCCTGAGTATCGAGTTTGCCGCATGTTAGTGACTCCCCGGCAGAAGCAAATTTTGTGCGGCAAAGTTCCGGATTTCCAGTCTCTATCCTACTGACCGAATCCACCGCCGCCGGGAGTTTCGATTACGAACACATCGCCGGGTTTCATTTCCGTGCTATCGGCTCCCGCCAGTTCCTCGATAGAACCATCGCCCCTGACCACCCGGTTACGGCCCACTTGCCCGGGTTCACCACCATTGACACCAAAAGGCGGTACGCGGCGATGGTCTGACAAGATGGAGGCCATCATGGCATCCAGGAAGCGGACACGGCGGACGACGCCGCAACCACCCTTGCGGGCACCTTTGCCACCCGATCCAGCGCGGATGGCAAAGCTTTCCAGTATTACCGGATGACGCCATTCCAGGATTTCCGGATCGGTAAGCCGGGTATTGGTCATGTGCGTATGGATCGCATCGGTACCATCGAAATCAGGACCCGCACCCGATCCACCACAAATGGTTTCATAGTATTGATGCTGGTCATTGCCGAAGGTGAAATTGTTCATGGTTCCCTGGGAAGAGGCCATTACGCCAAGAGCACCATAGAGCGTCTCAGTGATGCTCTGGGAGGTTTCAACATTACCCGCAACGACTGCGGCTGGATAACGCGGGTTCAACATGCATCCGTCGGGAATGATAATCTTCAGCGGTTTCAGGCAACCGGCGTTCAAGGGTATGTCGTCATCCACCAGCGTGCGGAAAACATACAGCACCGCGGCGATGCACACGGCAGACGGTGCATTGAAATTGCTGCCAACCTGGTCCGAGGTGCCGGTGAAATCGATCACCGCTTTGCGCTTTTTCTCATCAATGGTTATTGCCACCTGGATACGGTGGCCCTGGTCTAGCTGATAGCAGAAGGCACCATTCTTCAGTACGTCCAGAACCCGACGAACGGATTCTTCTGCATTGTCCTGCACATGACGCATGTACGCATTGACCGTTTCCAGGGTGAAGTGATCCACCATCTTGCGAAGTTCCTGCACGCCTTTCTCATTGGCGGCAATCTGAGCTGACATGTCAGCCACATTTTGACGCGGGTTGCGCGCCGGGTATTTTCCGCTGAGTAGCAATTCCGTCAGGGCTTGCTCACGTAACCGCCCATTTTCGACGAGCAGAAAGTTATCGATCAATATGCCCTCTTCTTCCACCGTCGTGCTGTTGGCGGGCATCGACCCTGGCGTGATGCCGCCGATGTCCGCGTGGTGGCCGCGCGAAGCGACGAAAAACAGCAACTCCGAACCCATTTCGTCAAACACGGGAGAGATCACCGTCACATCAGGCAGGTGCGTTCCGCCGTTATAGGGCGCATTGAGCGCGTACACATCACCTGGCTTGATGCTGTCGGCGCGTTCGCGGATGACGGTCTTGATGCTCTCACCCATACTGCCCAGATGCACTGGCATATGGGGTGCGTTGGCGACCAGGTTGCCGTCCCGGTCAAAGATGGCACAGGAAAAGTCGAGCCGTTCCTTGATGTTGACGGAATAAGCGGTGTTAGCAAGTGTCGCCCCCATCTGTTCAGCAATGGACATGAACAAGTTGTTGAAGATTTCCAGAAGGATCGGGTCTGCGCCTTTATCACCCGCCACACCGTGGTCCGTGCCGATAGCAACACGGGCGGATAGTGGAATGACACGTTTCAATACCAGGTGACCCATGGCCGTCGTGGTCCCCTGCCAACCCGGCTCGACCAGGGTCGTCGAGGTGCTTTCAATAATGATGGCGGGGCCAGTTACCTGGTGCCCCGATTTCAGGTCATCACGATCATAGACAGGTGCCTGATGGGTCTCGCCACCGGAATACAGAGAAACGGTGTCCAGTTTTTGCGGTGCAGAAACATCCGCGGCAAGCTCGATAGCGTTATCCTCTGCACCTTCCATCAGACCTATGGCTTCAGCCGACACGATGCCGACGATGTGAGCACGGTCGGGTGCGTTAAAGCCGAATCGGCTCATATGTGCGCCTTCAAATTCAGCGATCATCTCGTCCAGCGTGGCAAAGTTGACGATCAGCAGGGTATCGGTTCCCTCGTAACGAAGATGAATTTTGCGAACCACATCGATATTGGAGACGGGCACACCTTGATCTGCAACCTCGGAACGGGCTGCTGCCTCCAGGATATCCAGGGTCATCTCCAGGGTTGCCAGGGCTTCGGCAGTCAGCGCTATTTCCACGGTCTGCTCCCGCATGGTCCTGATATCTGCCAGACCCATGCCATAGGCCGAAAGGACGCCCGCAAGGGGGTGCAGGAATACCTGCTTCATGCCCAGTGAGTCGGCGACCAGGCAGGCATGCTGTCCGGCCGCGCCGCCGAAGCAATTCAGAGTATATTCGGTCACGTCATAGCCGCGCTGAACGGATATCTGTTTGATGGCGTTGGCCATGTTTTCAACGGCGATCTTGAGGAATCCTTCGGCAACCTCTTGCGCTGTGGTCGACTGACCGCTGGCTTTCGAAATGTCATCGGCCAGTGTCTTGAACTGATCGCGCACGACTGCGGCATCCAGCATTTCGTCCGCCCCTGGCCCGAAGACACAGGGAAAATATTTCGGCTGGATTTTGCCCAGCATCACGTTGCAGTCTGTCACTGCAAGTGGGCCACCCCGACGATAGCATGCCGGTCCGGGATCAGCGCCAGCAGAATCCGGTCCGACACGATATCGCGCACCGTCGAAATGCA
>JBATHL010000300.1:0-8913 GCA_049666745.1 Gammaproteobacteria bacterium | reverse complement strand
GGGTAAGGTATGACAGGTTGATGGGTAAGGTATGACAGGTTGATGGGTAAGGTATGACAGGTTGCTGCGGGATGATGTCAGGTCCAGCGATCGAGGGCGGATTCGAATTCTTCGCGGCTGATGTCGATCGCGCCGAGCGATTGCAAGTGGCCGGTCGGCAGCTGGCAATCGATTATTTCGTAGTCAGCTGAATCGACCAGGTACTTCAGGCACAGCTTCGAGGCATTGGCCATCTTGCTGAACATGGACTCACCGAAAAATACCTTGCCGAGCGCAATGCCGTATAGCCCGCCGACGAGTTCACCCTGGTGGCGGCATTCGATCGAATGGGCAAAACCGGCGTGGTGCATTTCGATATAGGCATCGATCATTTGCGAATTAATCCAGGTGCCGGTCTGTCCCTGGCGATCTTCGGCGCAGGCCAGGATTACCGCCTCGAAGTCTTCGTTGCGCGAAAGCTGGAAGCGTTGCTGGCGGGCCAGCTTCTGCAGACTCCTGCTTTGGTGAAAACGTCGCGGGTAGAGTACGGTGCGCGGCGCCGGGGTCCACCACAATATCGGCTCGTTTTCGCTAAACCACGGAAAAATGCCCTGTCGATAGGCAGCCAGTAGCCATTCGATACTGAGCTGTCCCCCGGCGGCGAGTAAGCCTGCAGGCTCGGCCAGCGCCGACGTGGTATCCGGGAAGTGTGGATTTGCGCTTGGTTCTAACCAGGGAATCATATAAAAATCAGATATTTATATAATATACTTAAAGTAAATTAACTTCATTCTGTCGCCTTGTACGGCGAATGATCGAGCAGGTCGGCCTGGTAACTCTGGATATAACGACGCTCCTGCCCCAGAAACTGACCGATCGCTTCGCGAAATTGCGCATTGGCTATCCAGTGACCCGACCAGGTCTCGGTTGGCAAAAAGCCGCGGCTCAATTTATGTTCGCCCTGCGCGCCGGGGTCGAAGCAGTGCAGGTTTTCGGCGATGCAGTAATCGATTCCCTGGTAGTAGCAGCATTCAAAGTGCAGGTGGCGAAAGTATTGATCGCAACCCCAGACTCGACCGTAAAGGTGGGTAGCGCTGCGAAAAAATAATGAAGCCGCGACAATTTTGCCGTTTTCACGAGCGATCGCCGCCAGTGTCTGCTGCGGCATATTTTCACCCAGGTGTTGAAAAAATGCCGGGGTCAGCGTCGCGGTACCATGTTTACGCCGGTAAATTCCGGCATACAGGTCGTGGATGCGTTGCCAGTCATCGGCGCCGATGGTTGCGCCGGTCTGCATCGTGATCGCGAGATCCTGGCTGTCTACGCTGCGACGCTCCTTATTGATGTTCTTGCGTTTGCGCGAACTCAAATGCCCCAGGAAATCCGCAAAATCGCGGTAACCCTGGTTTTGCCAGTGAAACTGGACGTCACTGCGCAGCATGATGTCTCTATCCTGCAGCGCTTCGAGAACTGGCTGATGCTCGAACAGGATATGCCAGGAGCTTAAACCCTGATCGTCGCAAAACCCCTGGATCGCCCGGCACAGCGTTTCACGCAGCAATTGCCGGTCTTCCTCGTCGGGCACTAACTCGCAGTTAATCAGAAAACGATTGCCGGTTGCCGGGGTGTAGGGGATGGCTGAAACCAGTTTCGGGTAATAGTCGAGTCCGCTGCGCTGGTAGGCATTGACCCAGGCATGATCGAAAACCAGTTCGCCGTAGGAATTGGTTTTAATGTAACAGGGGATCGCAGCGATCAGCTGCTGATTCTGATGTATCAGGAAATAGACTGGATGCCAGCCAAACGGCTCGAGACAGTCGTGCAGCTCGAGCCCGTGCAGGAAGCAGTGTCGCGTAAAGGGGTAGCTGGTATCACCAAGCGCGTTCCAGTCGGCGACCGGGACTTCACCCAGGGAGTGAGTGACGCTGACCCGCAACTCGACATTATTCAAGTTCCTTGGCATCGAGATATTTTTCGGCATCGAGTGCCGCCATGCAACCGGTGCCGGCCGAAGTGACCGCCTGGCGGTAAACATGGTCCATCACATCACCCGCGGCAAACACGCCCTCGACACTGGTTGCGGTGGCATTGCCATCGGCGCCGCCATGCACGGTGATGTAGCCGCCTTTCATATCGAGTTGTCCGCTGAACAGGTCGGTATTGGGTTTATGGCCGATGGCGATAAAAATGCCGGTCAGGTCCAGTTCGCGGGTGCTGTCATCGTGGACATTACGAATGCGCAGCCCGGTGACGCCGGAATCATCGCCCAGCGCCTCGTCGAAAACATTGAACCATTCGATGTTGACGTTGCCATGCTTTTCTTTTTCGAACAATTGATCCTGCAGGATTTTCTCCGAGCGCAGCTTGTCGCGTCGGTGCACCAGCGTCACTTCGGCTGCGATGTTGGATAAGTACAGCGCTTCTTCGACCGCAGTGTTGCCGCCGCCGATAACTGCGACCTTCTGATTTCTGAAAAAGAATCCGTCACAGGTGGCGCAGGCGGAAATCCCCTTGCCGTGAAATTTTTCTTCGGAGGGTTCGCCGAGATACATCGCGCTCGCGCCGGTGGCGATAATCAGTGCGTCACAGCTGTATTCGCCGCTGTCACCCACCAGTCGCTTCGGGTTTTCATTTAGAAACACGGTGTGGACGTGGTCGAAAATAATTTCGGTATCGAAACGCTCCGCATGCTGTTGCATACGCTGCATCAGCACCGGGCCGGTCAAACCCTCGACATCCCCCGGCCAGTTATCGACGTCGGTGGTAGTCATCAACTGGCCGCCCGCCTCGAGCCCGGTAATCAGGGTGGGGTTCAGGTTGGCGCGTGCGGCGTAAACCGCGGCCGCGTATCCAGCCGGGCCGGAGCCGAGAATAATCACGCGGTTATGTTTGGTATCGGACATTAAATACTCTCAGGATCACAGGGTTGAAAAAGAAACCAATAGTAATGGGAATAAAAGCAAAAGACTATATTGTGATCGGGCGGTATATTTCAATGGGATTAATTCTGGTTCCCGCATGAGATGATCATGTAAAATAGGCCGATTTATGCAGGGCATTTAACCTAGTGGCGCAAGCAAGACACAAATCACCTTCGAACGACCAGGAAACCCGGCTGATGTTTGCCGCGCAGATGAATCAGCGTTTGCGTGAGGCAGGCATGTTGCTGTCGTTTGCACTGGCGGGCTATTTCCTGGTCGCGATGTTCAGTTACGATGCGCAGGATCCCTCCTGGTCGCACAGCGGCAGTCATAGCCAGATTACCAACTTTGGCGGCACCGCCGGCGCGTGGATCGCCGACCTGACTTTTTACCTGTTCGGTTTCCTCGCTTTCCTGTTACCGATCATGTTGATTCACAACGGCATGATCCTGGTCAGGACGCGCGATTTGAGTGCCGAAGATCGCTACCAGATGCTGGTAGTCCGCTGGAGCGGTTTCGTCCTCACGCTGATTTCCGGATGTGCGCTGTCGAGCCTGCATTTTTCAGTGGAGCCGGGTGCCATGCCACTCGATGCGGGCGGTATTCTCGGTCAGATCGCGGGTAATTATTTCTCCCAGGGCCTTGGTTTTGTCGGCGCCACGGTGATGCACCTGGCGTTATTCCTCGCCGGCCTGACACTTTTTACCGGACTGTCATGGCTTGCATTGATTGATAATGTCGGCAAGTACACCCTGCTGTTGATCGACAGGATTATCGATCGCTACTACCTGGTGCGCGACAAGGTCGAGGGCAGTCGCAACCGCAGCGAACGTGAGCAGGTATTCCAGGTTCAGAAAAAGCGGCAGGAACAACGCAAACCGGTCAAGATCGAACCGGTAGTCGAACAACTCGAAGCCAGTGTGCGCGTCGAGAAAGAAAAACAGATTCCGCTGTTCAGGGCCAGTAGCAAGGGTAAGGGTACGATTCCGCCTCTCGGTTTGCTGGACAAGCCGAAACCCAGGGTAGCCGGCTATAGCAAGGCGGCGCTGGAGGCGATGTCGCAACAGCTTGAGTTGAAACTGCTCGATTTCGGGATCGAGATCCAGGTCGAATCGGTGCATCCAGGACCGGTTATCACGCGCTTTGAAATCACGCCCGCACCCGGGGTCAAGGTCAGCCAGATTACCAATCTGTCCAAGGATCTGGCCCGCTCGTTGTCGGTCATCGGGGTGCGCGTGGTTGAAATCATCCCCGGTAAATCGGTGATGGGACTGGAAATTCCAAACGAAAACCGCGAGATAGTTGCGTTAAGCGAAATCGTGCAGTCGAAGGCTTTTGACCAGGCCGCCTCGCCGTTGACGCTGGCGCTGGGTAAGGATATCAGTGGTGAAGCCATGGTTGCGGATTTAGCCAAAATGCCGCACCTGCTGGTGGCCGGTACCACCGGTTCGGGTAAATCGGTTGCGCTCAACGCAATGCTGTTAAGCATTTTGTTCAAGGCAACGCCCGATGATGTACGCATGATCCTGATCGATCCGAAAATGCTCGAGCTCAACGTCTACGAGGGCATTCCGCACCTGATTGCGCCAGTCGTCACCGACATGAAGGAAGCGGCCAACGCGCTGCGCTGGTGCGTGGCGGAGATGGAGCGGCGCTATCGTCTGATGGCTTCGCTGGGGGTGCGCAATATTTCGGGGTATAACCGCAAGATTCGAGAAGCCATGGCCGCCGGTACGCCGCTCAAGGACCCGCTGTTCGACAAGAAAGTATTGTTACTCGATCCGGATGCCGAGCCCGATGACCTCGAGCCTTTGCCTTATATCGTCGTCGTGGTCGATGAATTTGCCGACATGATAATGGTCGTGGGCAAGAAAGTAGAAGAATTGATCGCTCGACTGGCGCAGAAGGCGCGCGCCTCGGGAATACACCTGTTGCTGGCGACCCAGCGACCGTCGGTGGATGTTATTACCGGACTGATCAAATCGAATATCCCGACACGCATCGCCTTCCAGGTATCGTCCAAGATCGATTCACGTACGATTCTCGATCAGATGGGCGCCGAAACCCTGCTCGGCCATGGCGACATGCTTTACCTGCCGCCGGGAACCAGCGTACCCGAACGCGTGCATGGCGCGTTTGTCGATGATCATGAAGTTCACGCGGTGATCAACGAGATCAAGAAAAACGGTGAACCAAACTACATTGCCAATGTCCTTGAAGAGTCGAACACAAGTTTGTTACCAGGTGAGGCACCGCGTGATTCAAACGGTGAAGAAGCGGATCCACTATACGATGAAGCGGTTGCGGTGGTTACCGTGACGCGCAAGGCATCGATTTCTTATGTGCAGCGTCGGCTCAAGATCGGTTATAACCGGGCCGCGCGCATGATTGAAGAGATGGAGACTTCCGGCGTGGTGTCAATGGTGCAGTCAAACGGCAGCCGGGAAGTCCTGGCGCCACCCCCACCACCGGCGGATTAATGATGAGAATATTAATAGTAATAGCTGCAATGCTGGTCAGTCTGTTCAGCCCGGTCCGGGCCGACGATGCCGTACAGCGCCTCGAGGCGGCACTTAAAAAAATGGATAACCTCACTGCCGAGTTCAAACAGACCGTGCTCGATGAGGACAAGAATATCGTGCAGCAGAGTCGCGGTACGCTGGCATTGCAACGTCCCGGCAAGTTCGCCTGGATATACATCGAACCGTTCGAGCAGCGTATCGTCGGTGACGGCACTGAACTGTGGGTTTATGATGTCGAACTCGAACAGGTCACCGTCAAGCCGATGGATGCAGGCATTTCCAATGCGCCGATCATGATCCTGATGAAACAAAGCGATGTCGCGCAACAGTTCGATGTCATCGAGGTCGGTCAACGCAAGTTTCTTTACTGGGTCGAGCTTAAGCCGCAGGCCAGCGACCTGGAATACAGCAGTATCTTTATCGGTCTCGCAGACGACAATGTGCGCGCGATGGAATTGCAGGATCAGTTCGGACAGAGTACGCAGATCGTGTTTGAGAATATGCGCGTTGGCGTGGTGCACAATCCAGCTACCTTCAAGTTTGTGCCGCCGGCGGGGGTTGATGTGTTTGGGGTTGGGGGTTAGCTGCCTGGACAGGTTATGAACGATCTGTTTGTTGCGGAAAAGGCCTTCAAGCCGCTGGCAGATCGCATGCGTCCGCGCCAGCTGGACCAGGTTTTCGGCCAGGCGCATTTACTCGCCCCCGGCAAACCGTTGCGCCAGGCAATCGAGGCCGGCAAGCTGCATTCGATGATTTTCTGGGGTCCTCCCGGCACCGGCAAAACCACCATCGCGCGCCTGATTGCCGAATATTCCGAGGCTCGCTTTATCACGCTTTCCGCGGTGCTGGCCGGGGTCAAGGATATCCGCGAAGCCATCGAGCAGGCGCGTCATTTCCAGGGACCGACGGTGCTGTTTATCGACGAGGTGCATCGCTTCAACAAGGCGCAGCAGGACGCGTTTTTGCCGCATATAGAGGATGGAACGATCCTGTTTGTCGGCGCCACGACCGAAAACCCTTCTTTTGAACTCAACAACGCCCTGTTATCGCGTACCCGCACCTACGTGCTGAAGCCGATTCTGGAAGAAGATATCGAACAGGTTGTTCAGCGCGCGTTGAGCGATAGCGAATACGGGCTTGGCGATCTCGGTTTAAGTATCGATGCGGATGCCCTGCGGATGCTGGCGCAGGCGGCCGATGGCGATGCCCGCCGTGCCCTGACTTACCTTGAAATTATCAGCGACCTGGTCGACGACAGGCATATAGATGCCAGACTGGTCGGCGAAATCGCACAGCAGGGTCCACGCCGTTTTGACAAGGGTGGCGATCTTTTTTACGAACAGATTTCAGCGCTGCACAAATCGGTGCGTGGTTCGGACCCCGATGCCGCGCTGTACTGGTTTTGCCGCATGATCGATGGCGGCTGCGACCCGGTTTATATCGCGCGCCGCGTGGTGCGCATGGCGATCGAGGATATCGGCATCGCCGACCCGCGTGGCCTGGAGCTGTGTCTCAACGGCTGGCAAACCTTCGAGCGCCTTGGCAGTCCGGAGGGTGAACTTGCGCTGGCACAGGGCATTGTTTACCTCGCCTGTGCGGCTAAAAGCAATGCCGTTTACAGTGCCTACAATCAGGCGATGGAGGATGCGCGTAATTCGGGCAGCCTCGAGGTGCCGCTGCATTTACGCAACGCGCCCACGAGATTCATGAAAGAGCAGGGATACGGTGAAGATTATCGTTACGCACATGACGAAAGCGACGCTTTTGCGGCAGGCGAAAATTACTTCCCCGAAGCCATGCAGGCCCGCGAGTATTATCATCCGGTCGAGCGCGGACTGGAAATCAAGATTGCACAAAAACTCGAGCAGTTGCGCCAGCGTAACCGTGAGGCGAAATCGTGAATCTGCCGTTTGCCGAATCCAGTGAGCAAAACAAGTCGGTTATTTTCGACGTGATCAAACCCTATTTGCGTGGTGACGTTCTCGAGATCGGCAGTGGCACCGGTCAGCACGCGGTGTTTTTCGCGGGACAGGTGCCGCGCTTAAGCTGGCAAACCTCGGATCTCGAGGCCAACCTGCCGGGTATCGAGGCCTGGATTGCGCATTCGGGATTGACTAACCTGTCTCCGCCAATCGCTCTCGATGTGTCGGGTCGCTGGCCCGGGCGTCAGTTCGATATGGTGTATTCGGCCAATTGTTTCCATATCATGGATAAAACGGCGGTTGCCAAATGTATCGAGGGGGTCGGTGCCTGTCTAAAAGCGGATGGCGTCCTGGCGGTATATGGACCCTTCAACTACGCGGGCAATTTCACCTCGGCAAGCAATGCGCGTTTCGACGCTTTCCTGAAAACGCGCGACCCGGGCAGTGGCATCAAGGATTTCGAATGGCTGGATGATCTCGCCGCTGAGCAGAACCTGCACCTGCTGGAGGATGTTGCCATGCCGGAAAACAATCGCAGCCTGGTCTGGCAAAAACGAACTTAATAGGCCATAGTTGGACTAATACATCAACTTTTAACCACCGACCAAACCATGAACAAACTTATTCCGCAGGCTGTTATCGCCAGTCTGGTACTGATGCTGTCATTTTCATTCGCCCACGCAGCCGAAGAATCGACCGAAGATATGACCCGCCTGCTCAAGTTGCGCCTGGGTACCGACCAGGTAGAGCCTCCCGTGCCAACCGGCGTCGAAGGGGTTTACCAAACCCGTTTCGGCAACAAGTTCGCCTACCTGATTGGAGACGGTCGTTATGTCTTTATCGGTGATCTGGTCGATCTCAAGGAAGCCAGAAACATAACCGCAGACAGTCGCCGCGAGCTGGTAGTGGAAGAACTCGCCAGCTTCAGCGAGGAAAAATTAATCGTATTCCCGGCTGACAACGAAGAACTCGCGGTGCTGAACGTCTTTACCGATACCAGCTGCGGTTACTGCCAGCAGTTGCATAAAGAAGTCAAATACCTGCAGGAGGCCGGGATCTCGGTGCACTATTTCCCATACCCGCGTGGTGGCAATCGCGGCCCGGGATACCGTGATTTACAAAAGGTCTGGTGTGCGGATGACAAGCTTGCGGCAATGAGTATTGCGAAAGGATCTGCGGCTGGTTCGCTGACCGCTTCGGGTGATTGTGAATCCGCCCAGGTCGTCGATGAAGGTTACCTGCTGGGGAACCGGATTGGTGTCACCGGTACGCCAGCACTCTACGCGGCCGACGGCACCATGTTCAACGGGTACGTGCCATACCAGCAGTTGATTCCGCAGCTGATAAATCAGTAGCATTCCCAATATCAAGCATTGAAATTGACTCCGGGAGCGATGCGGAGCGCGTTTTTGTGCGCGTCAACTTATTTTACTGTGGTAACATTCGGGGCTAATAAGAATTGAGTTTCAAGCTTCAATGCCGCATTCGGAACCAGTAGATAAATCTTCGCCAGTCGAAGACGACAGCGCCCGGCCAGGCGAGCAACAGCAGCCGCCCGCAGAATATGGT
>JBATHL010000299.1:0-10852 GCA_049666745.1 Gammaproteobacteria bacterium | reverse complement strand
AGGTACGCTTGTCCTTCATGATACCCAGCGACAGCCAGAACTCTTTGTCGGCCCAGCGTTCGTCAATTTTGATCAATGCTTCCTTGTAGGGCCCTTCCTTGATTTTTTTTAACTTTCTCGCGGTCCGCTTGACCAGGCTCTTCCAACCAGGCTTGGCGTAATTCATGCGCGTGCTGACCTTGCCAATATCGAGCTTTGCCGCGCTTTTCATGTCATTTACGAACGCAGCATATAGTGCTTCGGGGGGTTCCGAAGTTTTGTCCCAGGCTGCAAATTGTTCGAGCGTTGTGGGGAAAACTTTGTTCACCAGCGAATCGTCGACGCTGCGTACCAGCATGTTGCCGATCGGGATAATGAATAAAAAAACCAGGAACAGGAGTGGCCCTGCTACCAGGGTCATTGCGCGCAATTTGCTGCGACGCAATGATACTTGCAGAGCATCCTTCAGCGGTATGCCGTCTGTCGTGAGTATCGGTCCGTCAGGTATCGCTGCTTGGGCTGTGGTCATGGCTTTTTTATCGATTATCGATGGTGAATGAAACTGGAGACGGACACCGTGTCCGTCTCCAGACCTTTACAGTTTTACTGAGCCATCCATGCGGTGTAACGCTCGCCGATGGAATCGCCGTAGTCGGCCCACCATTCAGGGTTAGCAATTACTGAACGTGCCATGACTTCTGGACGATTCGGCATGTGCTCCATAATGTTTTTGCCATTGTGGAACCAGGGTTCGCCTTTTTTCATGATTTCAAACGCAGATGCGCGCATCGGACCGTAGTTGATGTACTTGGCCTGTCCCGCCTGTTGCGCGGGTGCGGATGCGTGAATCAGGAATTTCTTGGCTTCCTCGGCATTTGGCGCGCCTTTCATCAGAACCAGCCATTCTTCTTCGATTACCTGTCCGTCCCATACGGTAACAAACTTGGCACCTTCAGAAAGAACCGCGGCACCGATACGACCGTTGTAGGCCAGTGACATCGCGACTTCACCAGACTGCACCAGTTCCAGCGGCTTGGCACCCGATGACCAGAATACAGAGTGATCCTTGATCTTGTCGAGCATTGCAAAAGCACGATCGATACCGGCATCGGTGCTCATGACCTTGTAGACGTCTTTAATCGCAACACCATCGGCCAGTAATGCCATTTCGATCAACGCATTCGGCCAGGTGTGGATACCACGCTTGCCCGGGAATTTCTTTACATTGAAGAAATCAGCAATAGTCTGTGGCTGTGCGCCACTGAAGGTGCCTTCCTGATAAAACGGTACATAAGACCAGAAGATCTGGGGCACCACGCAATCGTTGGGTGGCTCGACCATCATGTCTTCATCCATCGAGGTGCCGTCGGCTGCCGGTTCGAACATACTGCGATCCAGCTCTTCGAACAGGCCTTCGTCACAACCGACACGGGCTTCGTGTGGCAGAACGTCGACGATGTCCCAGGTAACCGAACCTGATTCCACCTGGGTCTTGACTTCACCCAGGCCGCCGTTGTAGTTGATAAAATTGACGGTTCCTTCTTTCCAGGTATCGGCATAGGCTTTCTGCTGGGAAGCAGTATAAGCCCCGCCCCAGGAGGTCAAGTTCACTTCAGCCTGTGCTGCGCTGATTGAAGCTGCGGCCACCACTGAAGCCAGCAGGGTTTGTTTAAATATTACATTCATTACGTTATTTTCCTCTTCGGTTTACTTCACAAAAATAATACAAAAAAAACTGCGGCCTAATCCGATGGATCAAGGGCCCGGCAGTCTTCCGCATTCCAGCCGATATTAACCGTGTCACCTTCTTTGAGGTGCGCATGGGCGGCTGAATTTGGAATCTTTACAATAAAATCGTCATGCCCGAGAACCGTGAAGCGGGTGCGTATGTGATCACCCAGGTAAATCAGTTCTTCTGCAAGACCGGAAAAAATATTCGGCACCGAACCCGGTTCCGGATTGACGGTAACTCGTTCAGGACGCAGTGATAACGTGCTTCTATCACCGACACCACCAACGTTGACTTTCTTGGCAATGACGGTCCCGACGTCGTTGTCGATCTCGACTCTGACCGTGTCGCTGTTATCTTCGACGACCTTACCCACAAAGCGATTGTTTTCACCGATGAAGTTGGCCACGAAAGCATTTTCCGGCTCTTCGTAGAGCACTTCAGGCGGCGCGCATTGCTGAATGATGCCGTCGTCGAACACCGCGATGCGGTTAGACATGGTCAGGGCTTCACTCTGATCGTGGGTAACGTAAACCACGGTAAGCCCGAGGTTTTCATGAATATGCTTGATTTCGTACTGCATCTGCTCGCGCAGGTTCTTGTCCAGCGCACCCAGCGGTTCATCCATCAATACCAGGTCGGGGTCGAACACCAGTGAACGGGCTACCGCGACGCGCTGCGCCTGTCCACCCGATAGCTGTGCCGGCCGCCGGTCACCAAATGCACCCAGCTGCACCATGTCGAGCGCGCGTTTGACGCGCTGCTCGCGTTCGGATTTTTCCATGTGGCGCACTTCCAGCGGGAACGCGAGGTTCTCGGCTACTGTCATGTGCGGGAATAATGCATAGTTCTGGAATACCATGCCGATGCCACGCTTGTGCGGCGGCACCTTGTTGATCGGGTGTTCGTTAAGATAAATCTCGCCGTGGGTTGCCGGCTCAAACCCGGCCAGCATCATCAGGCAGGTGGTTTTTCCGGACCCGGACGGCCCGAGCATGGTTAAAAACTCGCCCTTGGCTACATCAAGGTTCAGGCTTTTTACAACCAGCGCTTCGCCATCATAGCTTTTCTGGATATCGACGAAACGTACAAGGGAATTATCACTGGACATGGTAGGTATTTCTCGGCTGTATACGTGACTCTAATTATTAGTTATCGGCCGGGGTATAATAGATTTTTTAGATGCCCGGTACCTCTGGTAGCGCACAACCTTAGCGGTCTTACCCAGCAAAATCAACCGTTTTATAAGAGTCGGGATGCGCATAGGCAATAGCTTATTACTATTAAACTGAACCAAATCTGAACTGGTTGGCAAACCTGTATTCACCCCAGGGTCTTATCGGCATCGCCCATCGCCGGGTCGAGGCTCTCGTACTGGCAGTTGTAAGTGATTACCTCGCCCTTGACCCCACCGATGTTACTTTGCACGCGGGTGGCGATCATGGTCTCGACTTTAAAGTTGAAGACAAAGGTCCAGCTTTCGGTGGAAAACGGGTTCGAAGCCGACGAAACCACGATTAGACTGCTATTGGTGCGGGAGCGTATCTTGATCAGGTTATGCGCCTTGTCGGTGGTTTCGATTTTGATCGTGGGTCTGTTGCCACCCCTGGGTTTCCACACAAAATTGATCTTTGACTTCTTATCGCCGAAATTTTCCGCCATTATCCATTCGGAAAACCAGGATTTAGCCTTGTCGGAGCTGTCGCCGGTTGAAAATTTCTGATGGCGTCCCTGCAGGCTGGACTGATCACTTATGCAGGATATTGTGTTTTGCAGATTGATATCAGCTGCTGAGACTATCAACGGTAGCAGTAGAATGGTGGTGAGAATGAATCTCATCGGCACAGTATAGCGCCTGGTGTCAAAGCAAGCGAGAAAGCGTATGCTAGGCGGCGGAGGTTAGCAGGATGTTCAGAGTTAGATGCACCATTATGGCCGCTTTTGCGATGTTTTCGTTGCTGGCGGCGCCCTTGCAGGCAGCGCTGTCGAGTAAACCCGCCGACACGGTGATAGCGCAACCCCGGGTAGACCTGGCACCAGAAGATGTTGTCGGCATAGTAATCAATGCGCTGGCTAGCAACGACCAGCCTTATCCCGATGCCGGGATTGCCACCACCTTTGCATTTGCCTCCCCGGGCAACAAGGCTAATACGGGCCCGCTGGAAAAATTTACGCGCATGGTTAAAAGCCACCCCTACGCAGTCATGGTGAATCACGTTGCCCACGATTTCAGTGAGGTGGTGCGCGTCGGTGACGATGCTTTCCAACTGGTGGCTCTGACCGGACTCGATGGCAGTGAAGTGGTTTTCGCGTTTCGTCTGAGCAGGCAACTCGACGGCGAGTTCGAGGGTATGTGGATGACCGATGCGGTTTGGCCGGTAAGCAATGGCGTTCCCAAACAGACCCTTTAAAGTCCAGGTTTTGACAAAGCCGTCGCCAGCGCAACGTGACAGTATGTTTTGTAAGCAGGTTGCGGGTTTGACGGTGCAGGCCGTTCAAGGGTAAGCGCGATGCCGGAAAATAAATCAGGCGCTGACACGGCAACTGTTCCAGTCTCGCTGGAAATTCTTACCGGGCCGGCACGGGGTACTGCATCCTGGTTGAGCGGTACCACCCTCGATATATCGTTGAATCCCACGGATATGATTCGCGTCGCCGAGGTGGGCAGCGAACCGCTGGAAAACGGTGTAGTCGCGCGTTTGCATCGCTCCGGTGACAGTTATGAAATCGAGGCCCTCGAAGACAACCCGCTGTGGATTAACGGTACCCGCATCGATTCGAAGCAGCTGGAACAGCGTGATTTAATCGAGTTTGGCGAACAGGGGCCACTGACGCGCTACCGTGTTCATCGCCAGGGCGACCGGATCAGGCGATCACTCGGCGACATGCTCGATGATTGTATCGACTATACCCGGGTCAGTCGCAAACCCCGTGTCGCACGTCTGCAAAACGCGTTGCGCGACCTAAGCTATGATTTTGTATTGCAAACGACGCTGTTGTTCCGCGTCAGCGTGATCGTCGCCCTCATCGTGCTGGGCGTCATAACCTACCAGCAGTACCGCTCCGATATTCAGTTACAGCGCCAGGCCGAGAGCAGCGCGGATCGACTGGAAGATTTTGCGCGCACACTGACACGCACCAACCGGGAAGCCCTGCGTCCGGCGGATCTCAGCAATCTGCGCCGGGAACTCAGCCATTCTTTGAGTGATGCCGCCGAAAGACTGGAATTGCTCGAAAAGCGTTCCGCGGCCAGTACCCGGATCATTGCCGACGCGACCCGTTCGGTTGTGTTCCTGCAAGGCGCCTATGCTTTTCGCGACGTCGAATCTGAACGCGTGTTGAGGTATCAGACCGATGAAGAAGGTAATCCATTGTTCACGCTGCGTGGCCAGCCGTTGCTGACCCTCGAGGGGGAGGGTGAGGTCGCCGAACGGCCTTTCACCGGCACCGCTTTCATAGTGAGTAAAAGCGGGGCGCTTTTGACTAACCGCCACGTGGCTTTGCCATGGGAAGACGATACCCGTGTCGAAGCCTTGATCGCAGCAGGCATGGAACCCTTTCTGATCAAGTTCGTCGGTTACCTGCCAGGCATCGAGACTCCGTTTCCAGTCGAGTTGTTGCAGGCCAGCGATGAGGCCGACCTCGCGCTATTGCTTTGTAGCGAATTGCTTAGCGATCTGCCCTGGTTGAAGCTGAGCGACAGGCCAGCCGAACCCGGTGATGAAGTCATTGTTATGGGCTATCCAACAGGCTTACGCGGGATGCTGGCGCAAACCGGCGACAGTTTTCTCGCCGAAATGCAGCAGGATGAAAGCCTCGATTTCTGGGAGGTCGCCGAACGTTTGTCGCAGGCACAATTTATCCGACCGCTGGCGAGCCGCGGTATTGTCGGTCAGCGCTCCGCGGCGACCGTGGTCTATGACGCCGATACCACCCATGGCGGCAGTGGCGGACCGGTACTGGATATCAACGGTCACGCGATTGCGATCAATACCGCGATTATCCCGGAATACGGGGGCTCGAATTTTGGCATTCCAGTTGAATATGCGCGTCAGTTGCTTGCAGCGGCAGGTGTGGAGATCGAGTAGCGAACAGGCCAGGGCCAACAGATGGCGCTGATCTGATAATGATTTGTAAACGTACCCCTAAGCAATAGCATACAAATTTAGCAGGTTGTTACCATGAAAAACTATCTTATAGTGTTGTTAAGCCTTGCGACTCTCGCATGCGCCTCCGGCTACAATCCGAGGTACTACTTTAACCAGGTTCAGGCCGTCAATCTAACAACGGCGACGATTACAGATGTCAGCGTGAACTTCGTTGGTTCGCCCAAAGCCCTGGCGTGTGACGAAGTTGCAAAAAACGCCATGTGCGCAGACCTGTTTGGTAGACTTTTCTACCCGCAGCAAGGCATCGAACTCAGCTGGACCCATACCGACGGTAACCGCAAATCAGAGGTCTTCTCCCCCGCGGTACCTGTGACTTTCAGTTCGGGTTTTCCGCTACGTATCATGATGCTGATAAATGCAGACGGATCGGTCAAAGTTTTTTACGAACAGGAAGATCCGGGCGGTTTATGGGACGTTTGATCAATAGTAAACCGTCGCGCCCCACGCGGATGTAAGACAGCAACAAACGGAGAGTTTCGTTGCATTCGCACTATTAACATGGTGATCATATTCAACCAGGCGGAGTATGATTAAAACCATGTCACAGCAAAACACGAAAACATTGCCAAAGTTCGTCGAACTGGCGCGCTATATTGCCGCCAACGCAGATGAACAGTTGACCCTGCAGAAGCTTGCAGCGCGCGTTCACTTGTCACCATCGCGATTTCAGCGGGTGTTCAAATCGACCTTTGGCGTGTCGCCGAAGAAATTTCAACAGGCCGCGCGCAGTGAACGGTTCAAGGCCTTGCTGCGCAGCGGCACCGATATCACCGCTGCGATTTACGCCGCCGGTTATGGTTCAAGCAGCCGGGTTTATGGTCAGACCATGCATAACATCGGCATGACGCCAAAATGTTACCGCGCTGGCGGCAAGGGAGAAACGCTGAGCTGGGCCTGTCGTGACACGACACTCGGGCCCATCCTGATGGCCGCTACCGATCGTGGGGTTTGCTTTGCGCAATTCGGTGCGGACTGTGAAACCTTGTTACAGCAGCTCCGCGATGAATTCCCCCGGGCAGAGCTAAAACCGTACCTGGAGGCATCATCGCAGCAACTGGATCAATGGATTGACGCGCTGGACGCCTACATCCAGAATAAACAGCCACGCCCCGAGTTGCCGCTGGATTTACAGGGCACCGCCTTTCAGATCAAGGTGTGGGAGTTTTTGTTGAGTCTTGAGGACGGCGACGTGATCAGTTATGCCGAACTGGCGCAGGGTATCGATAAGCCGAAGGCGGTACGTGCTGTCGCATCGGCCTGCGCAGCGAACCGGATCGCGGTGCTGGTGCCCTGTCATCGCATCCTGCGGGGTGATGGTGGACTCGGTGGATATCGCTGGGGGCTGGCGCGTAAACGCGCATTACTCGATGCCGAAAGAGTGCGTAAAACCTCACCATAAACAAGCAATCAAGTAGACGCTGCACATGACCCAGACATCGTTCTCCACCTGCAGGAGTGGATACCGCGACTGCAGTCCGTTCGTGCTGTTGATGGTTCAGTTTGACCCGCAGTCTGGCGAAATTGTCGGACCATTTTGAATGCTGGTAGAAATCCTCAATATTGTAGCCCCGGTTTTTCTCGTCATCGCCGCGGGTTACCTGGCGGTCAGAAGTGGAATTACCAGCGCAGAAGCCATCGACCAGTTGATGAAGTTTGCGATCCAGTTTGCCATTCCCTGTTTGCTGTTTCGCGCGACCTCGACCATCGACCTGGATATCGCCTTCGGCTGGCGCATGCTGTTGGCTTATTACCTGGTCGCAATCGCTTGTTTTATAACCGCTTTTTTTATAGTCAAAAGCTTTTTCAAAAGGCGACCGGGAGAGGCGGTTGGAGTTGCCTTCGCCGCCCTGTTTTCCAACCTGGTGATGCTCGGACTGCCAATTTCGGAGCGCGCCTGGGGCGTGGATAACCTGGCGCCGAGTTATGCGTTGGTCGCGGTCAACGCCCCGATCTGTTACCTGATCGGGATTACCGCGATGGAGTTTTTGCGCGCCGATGGTCGCGGTGCCGCGGAAACATCGCGCATCGTGCTCAAGGCAATGTTTCGCAACAGCCTGATGATAGGCATCGGGCTCGGCTTTATCGTCAACCTGGGCGGCATCGCTTTGCCTGGCGCATTGCTGGCGGCAATCGAGTTACTCGCGCGCGCAGCTTTACCCGTAGCGCTGTTTGCGCTTGGCGGGGTATTGACGCGCTACACCCTATCCAAATCCCTGGGTGAGGCGGGACTTATAGTAGTGTTGTCTCTAATCGTGCAGCCGGCGTTGACATTGCTGCTGGGCTGGCAATTGCAGCTACCACCGGCAACGACGAAATCCATTGTGCTGATGTCTGCAGTGGCGCCGGGACTGAACGCTTACCTGTTCGCCAGCATGTATAACCGCGGTACAGAAGCGGCGGCGAGTGCGGTTTTACTGTCAACCGTTCTGGCGGGTTTTACGGTAAGCGCATGGTTGATTTTTCTTTAACCCGGGCTGCAGTATGATCCACCTGTCTAAACTTCCCTGCCGACGATGATAGTCACTGGAAACAGCGCCGTAATGCGCAAAGCGATGCTGGATGCGCTATCGTTACCAGCGTTCATCCTGCTGTTTACCATGATGGGATTCGGCTCGCTGGCGCGAGGTGCCGGTTTCGGTGCCGATATGGCGGCTATTGCCACGTTGTTTATCTGGGGCCTGCCGGGTCAGCTCGCGATGGTGGAATTGACCACCACCGGGCAGGGGATAGTCGCGATCATATTTGCCTGTTCGCTCGCTAACGCACGTTTCTTACCGATGGTGGTCTCGTTTGTGCCGGCAATGTCGCGCGGCAGATCGAGCCTGCTGGGCAGGAGTCTCGATGCCCAGCTATTGTCGATCAACTCCTGGGCGATGTGCCTGCGTGAATTCCCCCATATCGATACCCGGTTCCGACATCGCTATTACGTCACTTTCGCGAGTTGCATTCTGATGGCCGCGGTGATTGGTACCCTGTTCGGCTATCATGGCGCGGTTTTACTGCCCGCTGCTGTGGTGCTCGGGCTGATTTTCGTCAGCCCGCTATTCTTTGCACTGGTGCTGTCAGCGGTGCCGGGCTGTGCGCAACGATTATCGATGGTGCTCGGCTGTGCGACCATTCCAGTCGCCAACTTCCTGTTCCCATCGGTTGATTTACTGATTACCGGCCTGGTCGGCGGCAGCCTCGGCTTTGCCGCGGGCAAATTGTGGAAGACGGTCGATGCAGGCTGAAACCTTATGGTTGATCGTGTTGGGTTGTGGTGCGGCAACTTTCGTCTGGCGCTTTCTCGGCGTGGTCGTGGTTAAGCGCATCGATGCCAATGGTGCCATATTCCAGTGGATAACCTGTGTTTCCTATGCGATGGTGGCGGGGCTGATTTTCCGCATGGTGATTATGCCGGAAAGCGAACTGGCCGGTGTTTCACTGGTGATTCGTATTACCGCGGTGGCGATCGCGTTTGCGGCTTACTTTCTGTTCAGGCGCCGCCTGGTGGCCGGCGTGCTGGCGGGTGGGGTCAGCCTGTCGACGATGGTGCTGTGGTTTGGTTGAAGCGAATCGACACGGGCGACGGTTACCCGCCGACGGGCAGATGGTCAACCGGTCATTTGCCCTGGAGGATGTTTCTTTTTGATGAAGGCGCCATAAATACTGCCGCAGAGTGTCAGTACGCCCGCAATCAACAGTCCAAGCGCAATTGGCCGATCGAAATAACCACTCCATTCGAAGTGCAGCATCTGCATCGCCTGGGCAAAGGTTTGCTCACCGATCTTGCCGAGGATCAGGCCGAGCACGATACCGGCCACCGAGTATCCCGAACGGCGCAGGAAAAATCCGACCACGCCGGCGAGAAACATGACGATGACATCGATGGTCAGGCCGCGCACCGCGTAGGCGCCGACCGTGGCGAGTAACAAGATCATCGGCGCGAGGAACTGGAATGGGATCCGCAGCAGGTTGATGATGGTCTTGGTTTCGAGGAAACCGACAAACAGGATCGACACATTGGCGAAGAACATCGCCGCGAACACGACCCAGACCAGGTCCGCACTGTTCATAAATACCAGTGGACCGGGTTCCATATCGTGCATTTGAAACACGCCGACCATCATCGCGGTCAACGCGCCGCCGGGTAAGCCGAGCGCCAGCAGCGGGATCATCGCCGCACCCGTGGCCGCATTGTTGGCGGTTTCCGAAGAAATTACCCCTTCGAGTTTACCCTTACCGAATTCTTCAGGTGTCTTCGACCAGCGTACGGCTTCGTTGTAGCCCATGAATGCCGCCAGGGTCGCACCGATGCCGGGCAGGATACCGCAAAAGAAACCGATCACGATCGAGCGGAAGACGGCCCACTTATGTGCAATGAGTTCGCTTAAACTCGGGAAATCGACGCTCATTTTGGGTGCTGTGTAGGAACCCCTGGCTTTCTTTTCCGCCTGCACGAAAATCTCCGAGACTGCGAAGAAGCCGAGGATCGTCGGGATAAAGTGAATCCCGGCAAGCAGGTAAGGCATTTCGAAATCGTAGCGTTCGATGCCACCTACCGGGTCGAGGCCGACCACGGCGACCATCAATCCAATCAAAATCGACAACCAGCCTTTCCAGAAAGTTTTGGCGCCGACCGACGAGGCAACCGCCAGGCCAAAAAATACCAGTGCAAAAATCTCGGGCGGACCGAACGCGGAAATCGCCCAGTCGGCGATCGGTGCCGTCGCCAGCATCATGATGACGCAGGAGATGCTGCCGCCGAGCGCCGAACACATAACGGCGGCACCTACGGCTTTGCCGGCCTGGCCCTTTTGCGTCATCGGGTAGCCATCGAATGCGGTTGGCGCGTTTTCCGGTGCGCCTGGAATGTTAAACAGGATCGCGGTAATAGCACCACCGTAAACCCCGGTACAATAAATCACCGAAAACAGCATGATGCCGTGCTCGGGTGACAGATGCGCGGTAAAAGGTAGCAGGATGGCAGCCAGGG
>JBATHL010000298.1:0-2567 GCA_049666745.1 Gammaproteobacteria bacterium | reverse complement strand
CTGGTAATGATGTTTCTCAGTTTCGCGCGGCGGAATATTTACGAAAAAGGTGACCTGACCTGGTTACTGAAAGGGGGTGGAATTATTGGCGACGGTCATGTTTCCGGTGGTTTTTTCAACATGGGTGAAAAAACCTGGTACTGGATGGTAATTCTGATTGGATTCGTTATTGCAATCAGTGGCCTGATCCTGGTGTCTCCCGTGTTTGGCCAGGGTCGTTGGATCATGGAACTCTCCCACGTGGTACACACCATTGGCGCGCTGATACTGATCACGGTGTCGGTCGGGCACATGTACCTCGGCTCAATCGGTAGCGAGGGCGCAATGGAAGGGATGAAGTCAGGCTATGTCGATATCAACTGGGCCGATGCGCATCACGACCGCTGGGGTAAGGTATGCCACGACGAAAATCTGATTGTTTCGGCAGAGGAGTACGCGAGACTGCAGGGTAGAAAACCCGGTGATACTGGTGAACTGGCAACGGAGCAGGGCAAATGATCGAGTACTTGATTGATGGTCCGCTGTGGTATTTCTCGCTCGCGGTTTTTGTAATCGGAGTCCTGTGGCAACTGGTTGCGATAGTATTTGCGAGCCGCAAAGGCGATCTGTCGGTAGCACGAGGCAACGCTACCTCCAGTGCGCTGAAAAACATTTTCAGTCGATTTATCCCGCACAGGGAAATTGCCCCACAGATCGGCGTCCAGATAGTAGCCGGTTACCTGTTCCACCTGGGACTGTTCGCGCTGTTGTTTTTTGCCGCGCCCCATGTGCTGTTTCTCGAGCAAAACCTGCTCGGTTTTGGCTGGACCCCGATGCCGCACTGGGCCTTTATCCTGTCCGCCCAGGCTGCGTTCCTGGGGTTGATCATTTTATGGCTGCGGCGCATGACGAATTCGGTGAGTCGCCTGATATCCACCCTCGATGATCACATCGTTGCCATTCTGACTTTCGTGGTCATGCTGACCGGCTGCCTGGCTCTACTCGAGGGTTTTACCGCGCTTAGACTATTGCACCGCTTTACGGTCGAATTATGGCTGATTTATTTTCCCTTCAGCGCCTTGATGCATACCTTTACTTTTATACCGAGCAGGGCTTTTACCGGTGCCTGGTTCGGCCGTCGCGGCATTGACGCGTAAACTATTCTTATGGGCGAACAAATGAGTGAAAGTTTAGAGAAAGGCCTCGCGGTACTGCGCGCCGAGGTTGACTACAAGGTAAAATCATTTTTCTCGAGCTGCGTTAATTGCGGAATATGTGCCGAGTCCTGCCTGTTTTATACAGAAACCAGGGATCCCCGCTATACCCCGATCTACAAGACGGAACCATTACGTAAAATCTGGAAAAGCGAGTACAGTTTCTGGGGAAAGCTCAGCTCGGCGATTGGTATTTCCAGTTCGTTTACAGAGGCGGATCTCGCTGACTGGGAAGAGCTGGTTTACGACGGCTGTTCGATGTGCGGTCGTTGCAGCATGGTTTGTCCGGTCGGCGTCGACATCTCGGGAGTGATTTTTAAAGTCAAGCAGGCGCTTGCAGCGGCGGGTTTCTCGCCGGAGGGCCTGGTCGGCGCTTCCCAGCGTGCGCTTGAGATAGGTAGCCCGATGGGCATAACCCTGACGACGGTGCAGGCGGTGATAAAACACGTCGAGGAAGACACCGGCCTGAGCGTGCCGATGGATGTCGAGGGGGCCGAGTACATGGCGTTGCTCTCCTCAAACGAAATTGCGCTTTATCCTGAATACCTGGAATCACTGGTCAAGATCTTCGATCACGCCGGTGTTAGCTGGACCCTGTCATCGAAGGCCTTCGAAGCGACAAATGCCGGTCTGCAGATCGGTAACAAGGCAATTGCGGGCCAACTCGTGCAGCGAGTCGTCGACGGCGCCGAAGCGCTGAAAGTTAAGACAGTGATCAGTCCCGAGTGCGGTCACGCCTATACCGCGTTGCGCTGGGAGGGTCCAAATTATATTGGTAAGGCCTATCCGTTCAAGGTGGTACATATTCTCGAACTGCTCGACGAATTGCGCGCGCAGGGACGGATTCAAACCACCGGGATGGAAACCGATCGCCTGACTTTTCATGACCCCTGCTCGATCGTTCGCCGCGGTGGCATTCAGGCGCAGCCCCGCAATTTGCTCGAGCCGATCGCCGAGAATTTTGTCGAGATGACCGATCACGGCAGCATGAACTGGTGCTGCGGCGGTGGTGGTGGCGTCAGCAGTAACGAACGTGCGGAAGAATTGAAACTGACCGCGTTCAATAAAAAGAAATCCCAGATCGAGGAGCTCAAGGTCGACGCCGTCGTCACGGCCTGCTCGAATTGTCGCATGGTGATGGAGGAAGGCGTCGAGGTGAATGAAATGGATATCCCGTTGCTCGGGTTGACCGAGCTGATCGCCGAACACCTGGCCGAAAAACGGGCTGATTAACGATCAATCTTTGTTACTGCGCTTGCCCCGGGTCATCCCCGCAGTTCTCCCGAGTCATCCCCGCGCAAGCGGGGATCTTGCAATGGTGCCATGATTTCAAGATCCCCGCTTGCGCGGGGATGACAACTGAAGGACCGGGCA
>JBATHL010000297.1:0-4030 GCA_049666745.1 Gammaproteobacteria bacterium | reverse complement strand
AACCGGCATCAAGGGCGGATGGGGGAAGCGTTCATCCAGATACTCGATCAACACCCGCGCGTTATATAACACGAGGTCGCGATCAACCATGGTAGGAACGGTTGCATAGGGATTTAAGTCGAGCAAGTCTTCCGGCAGATTATTGGTATCTACATCATGGATCTCAACCGTAATGTCCTTTTCCGCAAGCACAATACGCGCACGGTGACACTCCGGGTCGATCGGAGAAGAAAAGCAACTCATCACCGAGCGGCGATTAGCTACTACTGACATATTATGGATCCTAGGTTAGTGAACATCTTTCCAATATTCTTTCTTGAGTGCATAAGCCAGAATCAGGAAGACAAATAAAAATATAATAACACCGGTACCAACGTTTTTGCGTGTCTGCTTATAGGGTTCCGCGAGATAATCCAGGAATGCCACCAAATCGTAAATGGTTTGATCATATTCAGATTTGGTCAATGTACCGGGCTTGATGATATCAAAACCGACAATAACTTCTTGCTCGTTGCCATGACCATCATCCTGGGTTTTGTACTTTGGAATCTGCAGCCCCTGCAACTCGGCTAATACATGGGGCATACCGACATTGCTAAACACGCCATTGTTCATACCGAGTCCGGCACGACTTTCATCGATGTAAAATCCGCGCAGGTAGTTGTACAACCAGTTAACCCCGCGCGAGCGCGCGACCAGCGAAAGATCCGGCGGCACGGTACCGAAGGCCTGCTCCGCGTAGGCTGGCATCATTGTGGTCTTCATCAATTCACCGACCTTGGTCTTCTCGCCGTTAATATCGGTGGTGAAGATCAGGTTCTCACGCACCAACTCATCGGAAATACCAAGATCTGCGCCTACCCGGTTGAATCTCGAATAGGCAGCCGAATGGCAACTCAAACAATAGTTTACGAAAGTACGCGCACCGCGTTGCATAGCCGCTTTGTCGTCCCAGTCGATCTCTATCTTATCCTGCGGGAATGTGTACCCACCGCCGGCACCCCAACTCAAGGTCGGTAGCAACAAAGCGGGGACAATAATCAGAATTCTAAGCATTATCGCACCCTCTCTGGAACCGGTTTGGTGGTTTCATTTTTGCTGATCCACCATAAAGCTAAAAAGAATCCAAAGTAGCCCGCACTGAACAGGCGCGCGAACATGGTGCGGGTTTCAGACACCGGCAAGGCACCCAGGTAACCCAGTCCTATGAAACTGATGACCAGCATAACTATCAACCACTTGAAAGTTGTCGAGCGGTAACGTATCGATTTGACCTTACCGCGATCTATCCACGGCAGCAGGAATAATACGACGATAGCCGCGAACATCGCGATAACACCGAGCAGCTTGTCTGGTATTGCACGCAGAATCGCGTAAAAAGGCGTGAAGTACCAGACCGGGGCGATATGTTCAGGTGTCTTGAACTGGTTGGCCGGCACAAAATTAGCATGCTCGAGAAAATAGCCACCCATTTCCGGCATGAAAAATACCACCACGCTAAACAGTATCAGGAACACCACGACACCGACCAGATCCTTGACCGAGTAGTAAGGATGAAACGCAATACCATCTAATGGAATACCATTCTCATCCTTGTTCTTCTTGATTTCGACACCGTCAGGATTGTTCGATCCGACTTCGTGCAGTGCCAGAATGTGCATCACCACCAGCATCAGCAATACGATCGGTACTGCGACCACGTGCAACGCGAAAAAACGATTCAGGGTTGCATCGGATACCACGAAATCGCCCCGAATCCACAGGGTCAGATCATCGCCGATTACCGGCACTGCACCGAACAGCGAAATAATGACCTGCGCACCCCAGTAGGACATTTGCCCCCAGGGTAACAGGTAGCCCATGAAAGCTTCCGCCATCAGGGCGAGGAAAATAAACATACCGAATAACCAGATCAATTCGCGTGGCTTCTGGTAAGAACCATAGATCAACGCCCTGAACATATGCAGATAAACAACGATGAAAAATGCCGAGGATCCGGTAGAGTGCAGGTAACGAATCAACCAGCCCCAGTCGACGTCGCGCATGATGTACTCGACCGAGCTGAACGCCAGGTCACCGTCCGGCTTGTAATGCATGGTCAGGAAAATGCCGGTCACGATCTGCAGCACCAGTACCAGCAGTGCCAGCGAACCGAAGAAGTACCAGAAATTGAAATTTTTCGGCGCGTAGTATTTGGACAAATGCTCTTCGAACATCTTGGTCAACGGGAAACGCGCGTCGATCCAGCCCAGCAAACCGTTATTCGTATTTTTATCGCTCATCAGGCTACTCCATCCTCACCAATCAAAATCACGTCATCATTAACAAAGTAATGCGGTGGAATGGTTAAATTGGTCGGCGCCGGCACGCCTGAATATACCCGACCGGCAAAATCGAACTTGGAGCCATGGCAGGGGCAAAAGAAGCCGCCCTCGAAATCCGCGGTTATTTCAGGTACATAGGTAGGCGAACAACCCAGGTGGGTACAGATACCCTCGACGATCAGGTACTCGGCCTTGCGCGAGCGATACTCATTCTTCGCATACTCGGGTTGCTTGCTGTCATCTGAATTCGGATCCCGCAACAGATCATCAACCCTGGGCAGTGTCTCAAGCGCCTGTTCGTCACGGCGAACCACCCAGACCGGCTTGCCGCGCCACTTGACGATGATCTGTTGGCCGGGTTCGAGCTTGCCGATATTCGCTTCCACCGGGGCACCGGCTGATTTTGCGCGCGCACTTGGACTCCAGCTGCTAAGAAATGGCACCGCCACCGCGGCTGTGCCCACAGCTCCAACGACCACCGTCGCAGCGGTCAGAAAGCGCCGCCGGCTATTATCTGCATCATCTGAAGACATTCGACTTCTTCCCCGAGTGAGTATTAGAGTTCCGGGTTAAAAAGACCCTTTACCCGGACATAAAAAACGGCCGCTAGCATAGCTTACTTTAACTTTTTCGTCGAGAGGCATTGGCACTTAAATCAACGATTTGACACGCTTTTCACTAACTTTTCCCGGCTGCGCTCAGACGGGATTCGGAATATCGATAAATTGCTGCTGGACGCCAAACCGGTCGGCGATGATTTTACCCAGCGCCTGCACCCCGTAACGTTCGGTGGCATGATGTCCGGCGGCGATGTAATGAATCCCCATCTCACGTGCCAGGTGAAACGTGGGTTCCGAAATTTCACCACTGACAAAGGCATCCACACCACGTTCGGCGGCGGCTTCGATAAATCCCTGCGCTGCACCGGTGCACCAGGCGATGCGCTCTATCGGATGATCACCGGCGCTGATCGAAAGCGTACCTGTGGCCAGCTTGGCTTCTAGCTGCTGCGATACTTCGGCCAGTGTCTGCGCCTGCGGCAAGCTGCCCTCGAGCACCAGGTTCTGCTCGCCAAAGCTCGCAGTTACCTTCCAGTCCATAATTCTGCCGAGTTGAACATTATTACCGACCTCGGGATGCGCATCCAACGGCAGGTGGAATGCGAGCAGGTTGATATTGTTTTTTATCAGGCTGCTGATACGCCTCCCCTTGTACCCGGTTATCGGTTGGGATTCGCCTTTCCAGAAATATCCATGATGAACAATCAGGGTATCGGCGCCCTGCTCGATTGCCGCTTCGATCAAGGCCTGGCTCGCGGTCACCCCGCAGACAATATTCTCAACCTGAGAATTTGCCTCGACCTGCAGCCCGTTCGGACAATAGTCATTAAATTCATCAACTTTCAGGTACTCGTCGCAGAATTCACAGAGTTTTTTTAATTGCATGGCATCAGATTCCGTATCTCGATCGCTATGATACTATCGGCTGATGAAACTAATCAAAGTCGCCGGCTTTTTATTTCAGTTCGGTTTGATCGGACTAGCCCTTGCGGCTATCTACCTGGTGACTGTCAGCGACCGCAACAAAGCTGAAATCCTGGCGTTCCTGACGTCATCGCCAGCGCCCGGACAAGCAGTATCGGCTAGCGGCCCCGTGGTGTTTTCCTACGCCGACGCGGTAACTTCGTCAGCCCCGTCGGTAGTCAC
>JBATHL010000296.1:0-3201 GCA_049666745.1 Gammaproteobacteria bacterium | reverse complement strand
CTTCCACACCTATATGAGTAACGGGCTCGTGGTAAACGGTCCCGGAGCCAGGAAGTAAGGCCCCACAAAATACCAGCAGTCAATTTTTTTTACTTACAATGCCGGGTTTCCAACCCGGCATTTTTTTATCCCCAAAGAGGTAGGGCACTATCAAACTGGGCAGTTTTATCAAACTGTTATTTATCTTAAGGTTAGCCCTACATTTTTGATTGTGTTGTATCGATCGCTTGATACAGATCAAGTAGCGTTGACAGGAATTCTTTACAACAGACAGGGCGTGTTGCAAAAAATTTTAATCAGCATAGGAATTAATTCAATATGTCCGAATACACCGAAAAATTTGACGCTACGGGCCTCAATTGCCCGCTTCCAATCCTCAGGTCCAAAAAAGTTCTTACCTCTATGAATAGCGGCGAAGTGCTTTATGTCATCGCCACCGATTCAGGCTCAGTCAAGGACTTCGATGCCTTCTGCAAACAGACCGGCCACGAGCTACTCGAAAGCTCGGAAGCCGAGGGCAAATATCACTACTACATCAAAAAAACCTGAGGCCTGACCTCACCCACTCACATTATTTCGGAGCTGCAGTATGGCTGCAAAAAAACTGGCGTTAATCGCCACCAAGGGAACCCTGGACTGGGCTTACCCGCCTTTTATTCTCGCATCTACTGCAGCCGCTATCGGTTACGAAACCCAGATATTTTTCACCTTCTACGGGCTTCAACTGCTGAAAAAGGATTTAGATCTAAAAGTATCACCGTTGGGTAATCCCGGTATGCCGATGCCAATGGGCATGGATAAATGGTTTCCGACTATCGGCACCGCCATCCCCGGAATGGAAGCGATGATGACCAGCATGATGAAGTCCAAGATGGAGTCCAAGGGCGTCGCCAGCGTCGCAGACTTACGTGAAATGTGCCTCGAAGCCGATGTCAAAATGATCGCCTGCCAAATGACCGTCGACCTGTTCGACATGCAGCCGAGCGAATTTATCGACGGCATCGACTATGCGGGAGCAACCACCTTTTTCGAATTTGCCGGAGAATCAGACGTCAATCTGTTTATCTAGCAATTTTTATCTAGTAACAACTATTTTAATAAAACCAAGCGAACACGAGGAGGCAGTAATGATGAGGGTTCGACTTAGAATCTTGACCTGTGCACTGGTTGCACTCACATTCCCGGCTACAGTCTGGGCCACTAACGGCTACTTCAGTCACGGTACCAGCCTCGCCGAAAAAGGCATGGCCGGAGCCGGTGTCGCCTTTTCGCAGGATACGCTCGCGGCGGCTAACAACCCCGCCGGCATGGTCTGGCAGGGCTCGCGCTACGATATCGGTATAGCCGTGTTTGCCCCGGACCGCTCATATGATGCTAAAGGTGGTCCAGCTCCGGGCTGCGGGCCCGGTGGCTGCCCGTTCAGCATCGGCCCACAGGACAGGGACAGCGGCAACGATATCTTTCTTATCCCGCAGTTCGGTTATAACTGGGCTATCAACGATGACAGCACAGTAGGCGTTTCGGTTTTCGGCAACGGTGGCCTGAATACCAGTTACTCTGGTGGAACCGCGACCTTGTATCCAGCGGGACCTCCTACGTCCGCAACCCTGCCTGGCACCTACGGTGACCGCAACGCCGGCGTGGACCTGGCCCAGCTATTCCTGGCTGCCACCTATGCCAGGAAAATCACCGAAAACTCCTCCTTTGGCATCAGCGGTATCGGTGTCTACCAGCGTTTCAAGGCCAGGGGACTGGGCAATTTTGCCGGCTTTTCCCAGGATGCGGAAAATCTCAGCGACAATGGCTACGACCATTCCACCGGCCTGGGCGTACGCGTCGGCGTGCAGGCTGAAATCGTGCCGGGTTGGCGCATCGGAGCCGCCTACCAGCCCGAAATTGACATGGAAGAATTCGACGACTACTCCGGACTGTTTGCCGATGACGGTGATTTTGACATACCGTCGAACTTTACGGTTGGTCTCGCTGTCGATATCGGTAAGACCGGCGTACTGGTGGTTGATGTACAACAAATCAACTACGAAGACGTCGACGCCGTATCAAATTCGATTTCACCATTAACCGACGGCAGCTGTGCTCCAGGACCTACCGGCGGTACCGGTGATGGTTGCCTCGGCGGCAGCGACGGCGCCGGATTCGGCTGGGAAGACATGACTGTCGTCAAGGTCGGTTTCCAGTGGGATTATTTTGACACAACCTGGCGCGTAGGTTACAGCACCGGCGATCAGCCCATCCCGGACGACGAGACACTGTTCAACATTCTCGCCCCCGGCGTCATCGAAGAACACTTTACCGCCGGTTTCACCAAGCACCTGGATGACGATAGCTCGTTCAACTTTGCCGCGATGTACGCACCCAATAATTCGGTCAAGGGCGACAGCCCTTTCGATCCGACGCAGGAAATCGAGATCGAAATGGATCAATGGGAACTGGCCTGGTCGTATAGTCGTAACATTCGCTAAACAGCTCACGGTTAGCCATATCTGGAAATGACGAGCAGCCGCCGGAAGGAGGTTGCTCGTCACCACCTCCCCCACACCTTATAGCTGAATGAAACTTTTAAATATATCGCCGCTGATGATCCAGATTCTGGGCCTGGTACTGTTACTCGCCAGTCCTGTAGTGATTGCCGCGGACGGACTGAAACCTTTTGTGCTGGCAGCCACTATCGACGACAGGACGCTAGCTGAAGCCGGCACTGAAGTCGAAGCTAAACTGCAAAAAGCCGGCTTCGACGTTATCGGGCAATACTCGCCTTATGAAAACACCGTCATACTGGTTTTTTCCAGTATGGAACTGCGCGAGCTCGCTACCCGAAGCAAGCGTGGCGGTTATGGTGCCACGCTGCGGGTTTCACTTACCCGCAACAATGACATAATCGAACTCGCCTACACCAACCCGCTTTACTGGGCCAACGCCTATCGCATGCAGGCCGATGCCGCATCGATCGCAACGCAATTGAAAGCGGTGCTCGGATTTGAACAAAGTTTCGGTAGCGGCGACCTGTCACTGAACGCGAATGATTTACGCAAGTATCACTACACCTTCATGATGGAATATTTTGACGACCCCAGCGTACTGAATTATTTCGATTCACACGAACAGGCGGTTGCTAGCGTGCGCGATAACCTGGCTAAACAGGTTTCCGCGTCAAGCCAGGTGTTCGAGCTCAGGCTGGGTGCC
>JBATHL010000295.1:0-1828 GCA_049666745.1 Gammaproteobacteria bacterium | reverse complement strand
TGTTCGCGTAGGGCAGGGGATTGAACCAACGGCCAAGGCACGCGCACTGCGTGCTTCGGTTGAGTCTGTTTTAGATAACCTTAAATAGTGTCCTAGTCCAGCGAATCTTTCGTTACCGCATCGATACTGTAACTTTCTGAATAGATAACCCTTATTGTATCCTTCAATCGGGAACTCTCAAGAATTCCTTTTCGGAGGCCGCAATGCTCACCAAACCGCAGCCACCACAGATTCATCTTCCCAAGGGCTGGCAGGACTGCGTGAAGTCGACGAGGGTTCGCACATCAGTACCTCAGCCCTGCCGGGTGACATCACAGAGCTTGCGCATTTCGAGCGGAACATTCGGCGGGCATTCGCCACATTGCTCGTTACCCGGCACCGCATAATCTATTTTTGCCGGATAGGCAAGGTCCAGAGCGTTCATAACGGCTACAAACTCTTCCAGAGTCTTACCGCCACCCAGCCGTGCATTGCCCTCCTTCTCCTGACCAATGGTAGATACATGTTTATGCTGGTAATCATGGCCTGGATAGACCAGGGTGTCATCGGGCAGTGTGAAGAGCCTGTCGTGGATGGAGCGATACAAAGCCTCGGCATCGCCACTCTGGAAATCGGTCCTCCCGCAGCCGTCAATCAACAGCGCATCACCGGTAAACACCCGTCGCGTATCGCCCTGCTCCAGCAGATAACTGTGATGTGTTGAGGTGTGCCCCGGGGTATACAAGGGATGCAAGGTCAAACTGCCAACTATGAACGGCTTGCCCTCTTCGAGGCCAACATCGGTACAAGGCAGTCGATCCTTTGCAGGACCGGCAATCCGTGACCCGGCGAGGTGCTTCAACTTCAGCGCACCAGTCAGATGGTCGGCATGAATATGAGTCTCCAGTGTATAAGCCAACTCCAGACCCAGCTCATTTATAACAGCCAGGTTCCTTTCAGCCGTTTCCACAACCGGATCGATGAGCACCGCATGGCCGGACTCCGTATCACCTAACAAATAGGTATAGGTCGATGAATCTGGCTCAAACAACTGTCGAAATATCATGCCTGACTCCTCCGGTTCGATTGCTGGCCTGAATCACTGACAGGTCACCAGATTCTGGTAAGCGCCCAGGTCATACACGGTTGTCCTGCCATTGTGCTGGTCCAGCGAATCTTTCGGTTCACCTTGCCGACAATAACTTTCTGGATAGGTCTCCCATCCAGCACACAAGACCATTTATATGCCGTTTTCGATCTGCGTCACGCCCTACTGGCTGAAATATCGACTTGCTAAACCGCTCATGTTGAAGACGAGTTTCTGAACACTGGCATCGGATCAGGTAATTGGTAGGGACAGCACGTGGGGCTACACAGAACTTATGCCAATTGTTCCGATAATTGAAATTGGTGGTACGCCATTTTTGCAGTGGCTGCTGATCCCACCCATACTCTTGTGGATGATGCGTATGGTATCCGGCAGGAATCTAGAACGCCCCGTGCCAGACCACTAAATAGATAGATGGGATAATCAACTTTATAGTTTGAGCACTCGAGTGCTAGCGATTCGGTGAAAGCTGCCCGGCCTAAAAAGACCGATGCCAACCCCTGGCGTATCTTATTGATATATAACAAATGGCGCCCACAAGGGGAGGCCACCTTATCCCCCAGTTGCGCACGACATCTCACGTAACATATTTATGTTAACTCTCAATAAGATACGTTTCGCCACAGCTATCATCTTAGGTCGCAGTTCTTACTCGCCCAAAAAACCGACGACATCATTATTCATGATTTGCATGCCCAAAAAAGTTTCAAAATCTGGACGACCTAGTTCGTAGCCAGTTTA
>JBATHL010000294.1:0-5828 GCA_049666745.1 Gammaproteobacteria bacterium | reverse complement strand
GCTCTATAGTGCCTACCGAGGTTCCACCGAATTTTTGTACCAGTAACGCCATTATCTCTCGAGTTGAAAAAGCGACCGCGGATTATAGGAAATATAGGTTGGTTTGTATAACCATATTCGTAATCATGCACTCTGATGCATAGAATTCAACTATCCATAAGCCTGGGGCTTAAACACCGATGATCTCATTGCTCCATTTCGATGGCCTGATCGTGCTGGCAATAATCGCGGTGATGCTATTCGCCGGCCTGATCCATGGCACCCTCGGTCTTGGTTTCCCGATGGTGGCGACACCGATGCTGGCAACCATGATGGACGTACGCAGCGCCATCCTGATCACCCTGTTGCCGACCATGGCGGTCAATATCGCCAGCATTGCGAACAACAAATCATCGCTGGCAAGTACACAGCCATTCTTACCACTCGTGTTGTTTGCGTTGTTGGGGTCGATAGTCGGCGCCAGCGTTCTGGCAGTTACCGACCCGGCCCCGTTTCGCATCGTACTGGCGGCATTGATCCTGTTGTACCTGTGGAACGGTATCCGTATTCCCAAACAGTGGCTGATGAACAATTCATTGCTGGCGATGGCAGTTTTCGGACTAATCGCGGGAGTTTCCGCGGGCACCACCAATGTCATGGTGGCCATTTTAATCATCTATTTCATGTCCCTGGAAACACCGAGGTCGACGCTCGTGCCGGCATTGAACTCGTGTTTCCTGGTGGGCAAGATGTCCCAGATAGTCGTGCTGGCTATCGCAGGTCTGGTGAGTTTCAGATTAATGTTTGAAACCGCGCCGCTGGCAGCAGCCGCTGTTATCGCGCTATTGCTCGGGCAACGTTTACAACCACGAATTCAGGTGAACACCTACCAGGCCATCCTGCGCAAGCTGCTGTTGCTGCTAGCGATAGTTCTGATCTATCAATTTTTAACCGAAGCCGATCTGATTAGCTGGTAAGAAGAGACCGGGGGTCAGGCCTGTTGTCCAGGTCTCTGGCGAGTGTGAAAGCGTTAAAGCTGGGTTTCAACCCAGGGCAGTACCGATTCGAGGGCCGCAGCCAGGTTTTCAGGCTGATTGCCTCCAGCCTGGGCCATATCAGGCCGTCCACCGCCGCGGCCGCCACATTGTTCAGCAACCAGATTGGCCAGGTCACCCGCGCGAATACGCTCGGATTCAGCCCGGGTAACCCCGGCGATAATTGACACCTTGCCGTCTGCGCTACTGGCAAGCACGACTGCAGCAGCACCGAGTTTGTTTTTAAGCTGGTCGACCGTTTCTCGCAGGGTCTTCACGCTAGCGCCATCCAGACTCGCCGCGAGCACCTTGATGCCTTTGACCTCCTGCGCCTGGGAAGCCAGATCACCACCGGTCTGCGAAGCAAGTTTTGACTTCAAAGCCTCAATCTCTTTCTCCAGCGACCGGTTGTTCGCCTGTAACTGCTCGATTCGTGGCAGCAGGTTATCCCGGCTCGCCTTAAGCCTTTGCGCAACCGTGTCGAGCTTGTTTTCACTTTCAATAAAGCGTTTGACCGCAGCCTCACCGGTCACCGCCTCGATACGGCGCACGCCCGAAGCGATGCCGCTTTCCAGCACAATTTTGAAAAGCCCGATGTCCCCGGCACGGGGTACATGGGTGCCACCACAAAGCTCGATCGAATCGGATCCAATTTTCAACACGCGCACAAGGTCGCCATATTTCTCACCGAACAGGGCCATCGCACCGGATTTTTTCGCGGCTTCCATGTTCATGACCTCGGCCCTGGTTTTGAGATTACCTCGCACCTGGTTATTGACCAGGGTTTCGATTTCAGAGAGTTGATCAGGTTCGACAGGCTGGTAATGCGAAAAATCAAAGCGCAACTTATCGGCATCGACCAGTGAACCTTTTTGTTGCACATGTTCACCGAGCACCTGGCGTAATGCCGCGTGCATTAAATGCGTGGCCGAATGATTGAGCATAACTGCCTGGCGGTGGTCTTCGTCGATCCTCGCATCGACCTCATCACCGACACCAGGCTCGCCGCTTAGCAGGTAACCAACGTGGAGATAAATATCGTTCTGTTTTTGCGTATCAGTGACTTTGAATACGGTCTCATCACCGATTCCAATCTCACCGATATCCCCGACCTGGCCGCCAGATTCCGCATAAAACGGGGTACGATCCAGGATAATGATCGCCTGGTCACCATTTTCGAGTTGATCGATAGCAGCATCATTTTGCAGAATCGCCAGCACCCTGGAATCAGCAGATGGCATTTCGTAACCGAGGAATTCAGTTGCGGGATAAACATCAAGCTTGAAGGCGTCACTCACCGCGTTGAACTGACTGGAGGCACGAGCGCGCGAACGTTGCTCCTCCATTTCGATATCGAATCCAGCCTGATCCAGCCTGAGATCTCTTTCACGAGCGACATCGGCAGTCAGATCAACCGGGAAACCGAAGGTATCGTAAAGCTTGAACACGGTTTTGCCATCAATGGTGTCGCCCTTCATCTTGTCGATTGCAGCCTCGAGGATTCGCATGCCCTGCTCCAGGGTTTCGGCAAAACGTTGTTCTTCCTTTTTCAGCACGCGTTCGACATGCTCACGATGTTGACGCAACTCGGGATAGGCGTCCCCCATTTCCTTATCGAGGGCGGCGACGAGCTTGTAGAAAAATGGTTTCTTACATCCGAGCTGATGGCCATGCCGGGCGGCGCGGCGGATGATTCGGCGCAGCACATAACCACGCCCCTCGTTGGAGGGTAGCACCCCGTCGACCACCAGAAACGCGCAGGAGCGAATGTGGTCTGCAATAACACGCAGCGATTTGTTTTCAAGATCCTTTGTCCCGGTGAGTTTAGCCGCGGCAGCGATCAGCGCCTGGAACAGATCGATATCGTAATTGTTGTGTACATGCTGCAGGATCGCCGCCAGGCGCTCCAGGCCCATGCCGGTATCAACCGAAGGTTTGGGCAAGGGTAGCATGTTACCGGCATCGTCACGGTTGTATTGCATGAACACCAGGTTCCAGATTTCGATATAGCGATCGCCATCTTCTTCCGGCGTGCCCGGCGGCCCACCTTCGATTTCGGGACCATGATCATAGAAAATTTCACTACAGGGACCGCAGGGACCGGTATCACCCATGGACCAGAAATTATCCGCGGTACCGATACGGGTAAACTGTTCAGGATCCACCTTGATATCGTTAAGCCAGATATCGGCAGCTTCGTCGTCATCGGCGTAAACGGTGACCCAGAGTTTTTCCGCGGGCAGGCCGACTACATTGGTCAGAAAGTCCCAGGCGTAGTGGATGGCGTCTTTTTTGAAATACTCGCCAAAACTGAAGTTACCAAGCATTTCGAAAAAGGTATGGTGTCGTGCGGTATAACCGACATTTTCCAGGTCGTTATGCTTGCCACCGGCACGCACGCAGCGCTGCGAAGTAGTGGCACGGCTATAGCTACGCTTGTCGGTACCGAGAAACACATCCTTGAATTGAACCATGCCTGCATTGGTAAACAGCAAGGTCGGATCGTTGCCGGGCACCAGTGGGCTCGACGGCACGATGGTATGTCCCTGCGATTCGAAATACCTGAGAAACTTTTCCCTTAATTCGGCGCTAGTCGTCATTTGTGCAATCGGTTATCCGTTAACTAATGACGCCCGGCATCATCCGGGCGTTCGGGCACTCCCTGATTATAAGAGCGCTAACGAAATAATCGCATGACTGACTCGGGAGAAAAACCCCTATTTTGTAAAAAACGGGCCTGTTTCATACGCTCGGCGTAGTCATCCGGGATCGGCGCGCCGAATTTTCTGACGCGTTGGCGCGTCATGAGTTCATCCCATTGATCGGATAAGGGTTCGAGAAAAACGTCAGCCAGTTCGTCGGAAACCCCTTTCTGACGTAGTTCGTAGCGAATTTTGAGCGGCCCGACCCCCGCGTTGAAACGATGGTTCACGTAAGACTCGGTAAACCGTTCGTCGGACTGCAACCTGTCTGCCTTCAATGCCTGCAGGGCCTCGTCAATCGCATCGGCATCATACGCACGGGTTTTCAGTTTTTGACGCAACTCCTGTTCGGAATGTTCGCGGCGGGCGAGCAAGTCCATCGCCTTGTTTCGAATACTCGATTCCAGCTTTTTCTCAGCCATAATAAAAAAAGCCCCCGGAGTGGGATATTCTCCAGGGGCACATGCCAGCTTGCAACACCAGGTGGAGAGATAGAGGTAGGCTAGGAAATTTCCACCAGTTCGGGTTCGACTTCTGGGTTAAAGTCGGTTGCTTCGCTGTCAATCGGGTCAACGGCATCGTCTTTCTTAGGTAACAACACCGCGCGCAAACGCTGATCGATTTCTGCAGCCATTTCCGGATGCTCCTTCAGGAAAGTACGTACATTATCCTTGCCCTGGCCGATACGCTCCTCGTTGTAGCTGTACCAGGCCCCGGCTTTTTCAATCATTCCATTCTTGACGCCGAGATCGATCAGTTCACCTTCGCGGGATGAACCCTCACCGTAGAGAATTTCGAATTCACACTGTTTGAATGGCGGCGCCACCTTGTTCTTGACAACTTTAACGCGGGTTTCATTGCCAACCACTTCATCGCCTCTCTTGATTGCCCCAATGCGTCGAATGTCGAGGCGCACGGAGGCATAGAACTTTAGCGCGTTGCCACCGGTGGTCGTTTCCGGGTTACCAAACATGACGCCTATCTTCATGCGGATCTGGTTGATAAAAATAACCATGGTATTCGAGCGTTTGATGTTACCGGTCAGTTTGCGCAGCGCCTGCGACATCAGGCGTGCCTGCAAACCCATGTGCGAGTCGCCCATATCGCCCTCGATTTCCGCTTTTGGCGTCAATGCCGCAACCGAATCGACGACCACCACATCGACCGCGCCGGAACGCACCAGCATGTCGGTTATCTCGAGCGCCTGCTCACCGGTATCGGGTTGCGATACCAGCAATTCATCTATATCGACACCAAGCTTGCCGGCATAGCCTGGATCAAGTGCATGCTCTGCATCAACAAATGCAGCTGAACCACCGGCTTTCTGAGCCTCGGCGACTACCTGCAGGGCCAGGGTTGTTTTACCGGAAGATTCAGGACCGTAGATCTCGATGACACGTCCACGCGGTAACCCGCCGATACCCAGTGCAACATCCAGTGACAGGGATCCGGTTGATACGACCCCCATCGTCATATCGACCCCTGAATCGCCCAACCGCATAACCGAACCTTTGCCAAACTGCTTTTCGATTTGCCCCAGTGCTGCTGCGAGCGCTTTTTGTTTATTGTCGTCCATTTGCTACCTACCTCTGCATTTGAGTTGCTGGATTATCACACAGTCGAACGAGAACATAAAGAGAACTTCCCGATTTTACTTAAATTTCTGATCGCCTCGACTGCAAACCTGGCACCAATTATGACGCCATAGTGGCTCATAGCGTGAGCCACTATAAAAACAGTTTAAAAAAAGAATTTGACGCAAGCTGTTGAACCCGAAGGAATGCAACGATAGTCTGCAACAAACCTGGCTGGAATTCACGTGGACCAAAACCGACCCGATCTTTCCACACGCAGTATATTAATGCTTGCAGGCACGGTAATCCTCGTCGCCTCGAGCGCTATGTTGTGGCCCGTGGTTTCGACCCCGGGGTCGATGGCGGGCCAGCTATGCGCAGCACTCGGTGCGCTACTATTACTTGCCCCGCTGGCGTTCGTCATCATGAAACGTTCCGGCTGGAGCGCCAATCAACCGCTATGGTTTATCGGTCATGTGCTCGCGACTTCACTCGGCAGCTGCCTGATCTTCATTCATGTCGCCAGTGGAGACTGGCTC
>JBATHL010000293.1:0-1870 GCA_049666745.1 Gammaproteobacteria bacterium | reverse complement strand
TACTTAACCCGCAAGGGATCAATTGCCTTCGAAAAATTCGTGGACGTGGCTATCGTGTCTGGGGTGCGAGAACCATAAGCTCGGACCCGGAATGGAGATACATCAACGTCCGGCGTTATTTCGCCTATTTGGAACGTTCGATTGATAATGGAACTCAATGGGTTGTATTCGAAAGCAATGGCGAGGCACTTTGGAGTAATGTCCGAGAGACAGTTGAGAACTTTCTGTTCAATGAATGGAGATCAGGTGCACTCCTCGGTACCACGCCGAAAGAGGCATACTTTGTGCGCTGTGACAGAACAACAATGACACAAAACGATCTCGATAATGGGCGAATGATTTGCCAAATTGGTGTTGTGCCGTTGAAACCAGCAGTGTTTGCCATTTTCCGGATTGGTCAGAAAACCTCAGATGCCGATTCCTGATCTAAAGCGCTAAAGAAATACAATGGCCTCCTCAGCAGATCCCTATTCCGCATTTAATTTTCTAATGGAATGGAATAACCCAGAGAATGATGATACTGGGAAAGCTGGATTCCAGGAAGTCACAGGGCTCGGAAATGATATTAATGTTTCAAAGTATCGTGAAGGTGGCAGCAACTGTTTTCATATGCAACAAGTCACAGGCGTTAACAAATCAACCAACATCACTCTGAAACGGGGCTTTATGGTTGCAGGTGATTTATACGACTGGACTGAAAGCATGCGCCATGGGTCTGGACAGGCGCGTAGAAACGCTATCATCACGATGCGAGATGAAGCGGGTCAGGCGGTTACAAAGTGGAATTTAACAAGTGTTCTCCCAGTGAAATATACAGGGCCCGCTTTAAATAACAAAGGCAACGAGATTGCCATTGAGGAGCTGGTATTGTCGGTAGAAAGACTCGACATTGAAACAAGCGGCATTACCTAGCTAACCAGGGTTTTCTGGCCGGGCTACTACCCTGTGAGTATATTGAACGAGATGAGCCGATTCGTGGGCTAATATGTGTTCGCCAGGTCCCAATACATTGATTTATCCCCCTTCCCTGGAATAGATGTCATTTCCGACGGTAAAGGTTACAGCACCGAACAGGCCATTGGGTGTTTGATTCTCTAGGTTGTGATGCATGCGAACTTTGTAAAAATCGTGATTAAAAAGCCGTTCAAAGAAAACTTTAAACTATATAAAGCGATTTAGAGCTGCTGTCTAAAGCTAACGCAAGATCAAATTAAGACGTTAATAATAAAGGCCACTTCAATGTTGTATATCAGATTGGTGGCCAAAATAATGATCCCGTTAAAAGCTTTCATATTTTATTAAAGATGATTGGTTTCGAGATTTGCCTATCGGTGATGGGTCTTTATCACTTCTGAGCCCTTTCCTAAGAGCATATCGGCTTCAACAAACAAAACACCGTCGGGCTTGTCGGTTTGAGCTGTCATTGTTCTGACATTTTTTTCGGTTTCGCCAATCTATATTGAAACCATTGTGACCAGATCAACGTCATCAGCAACCATCGCAGATACTGTAGCGAAGACATTCGAGGTAAATGTTTTGCCGGTACCCGAGCCGCCGTCGAACAACACTTGTAATGCCTTAGTAAATTGACATGCTAAGACAAAACAAAGGCATTTCAAATTGCCATTGACTGAAACTTCTGAGCAAACTTGACTTGAGTAGGTCGATAATCCAGTATCAATGTATCCATACGGATAAAGGAGTATCGTGATGAAGCGCATTCTTCAATGCGTTATTGTCGTATGGGCATTTTCGAGTAGTAGTGCTTCTGCTGTCGACATACGTTTTCTGCAATATGACGGATTCCAACTTGTGGTTGATTGCGACCTTAGGTCAGCCACCAGGTTCTCTTATTCGATCGGTCCCGATT
>JBATHL010000292.1:0-2256 GCA_049666745.1 Gammaproteobacteria bacterium | reverse complement strand
ATCCAGAAGCTGGCTTTGAAGCTTGCCAGGATAACCATGAATTCGCCGACGAAACCCGAGGTACCCGGCAAACCGGCGTTGGCCATCGCAAAAAACACCATGAACGCGGCAAATACCGGCATGGTGTTGGCGACGCCGCCGTAATCAGCTATTTGACGACTATGCATACGGTCATACATAACTCCCACGCAGAGGAACATGGCACCGGAGATGAAGCCATGCGACACCATTTGCACCATGCCACCTTCGAGCGCGAGCGCCGCACCCTGGTCGCCGTAGCCTGAATTCATGATGCGAAACACGATGAAAAACCCGAGGGTCACGAAACCCATATGAGCGATCGACGAGTAGGCGATCAGTTTTTTCATATCTCGCTGCACCAGTGCGACAAAACCGATGTAGACCACCGCGGTTAGTGACATGGTGATGATTAACCAGTCGAGTTCGGCACTCGCATCCGGGGTGATGGGCAGGCTGAAACGCAAGAATCCGTAACCACCGATCTTCAACATGATCGCTGCCAGGATGACCGAACCCCCGGTGGGCGCTTCAACGTGCGCGTCCGGCAACCATGTATGCACCGGCCACATCGGCACCTTGACCGCGAAGGCCACCAGGAAGGCGAGGAAGATCAGCACCTGCTCAATCAGGTTCAACTTCAAATGGTGAAAATCGAATATCGCGAAGCTACCCGACTGGGTGTACATGTAAATCAGCGCCACCAGCATCAACACCGAGCCGATAAAGGTATAGAGGAAGAACTTGAGGGTCGCGTATATCCGGTTGACCCCTCCCCAGATGCCGATAACCAGGAACATCGGAATCAGCATGGCTTCGAAGAAGATGTAAAACAGTATCGAGTCGAGCGCGGAAAAGGTGCCGATCATGAAACCTTCCATAATCAGAAAGGCCGCAAAATATTGCGATGCCCGGTACTGAATGACATCCCAGGCCGAGATCACCACGATGACGGTGGTAAACGAGGTCAGCAGGATCAGCGGCATCGATATCCCGTCGATACCCAGGTAATACTCGATGTTAAAGGCGGCAATCCAGTCCTGGCGTTCGACAAATTGCATTAAATGGGTTTCGGTATTGAATTGAGAATACAGCGGCAGTGTCAGCAGGAAGGTGACAATCGAAACCACCAGCGCAATTTTGCGCGCGCCCGATGGTTCCTTGTCGCCGGCCAACAATACCAGGATGCCACCGAAAATCGGCGTCCATACTACAAGGCTCAGCAATGGCCAGTCAGCGTACATATTTCAACGTCTACCTATATTCTTCTTCTGCTTTAGCCCAACACGACCCATCCCAGTAACAGGATCAGCCCCGAAATCATCGCGAATGCGTAGTGGTTCAAATAACCGGTTTGCGTGTAACGCGCCACGCCCGAGAACCAGCCAACCAGGCGCGCACTGCCATTGACGATCAACCCATCGATCATCAGCGCATCGCCGAGTCGCCACAGCACCTGGCCGATACCACGCGCGGTCGTGGCAAATACAATTTCATTAAATCGATCGAAGTAGTACTTGTTATCCAGCAGCTTGTAGAGCCACTCGAACCTGTGCTTTATGCTGCTCGCTATCTGCGGTTTCTTCAGGTAGATGAACCAGGCGCTGATGACACCAGCCGCAGCCAGCCAGGTGGGCCCCGGGGCAAGCCCGTGTAACACAAAACTGGCGGGGCCGTGGAAAGCCTCTGCTACCGCGGCCATCGCACCGTGCTCTTCGAAAATAACGATCGACTGGTCAAAAAAGTCGCTGAACAAAACGATGTCGATCGTCAGCCATCCAATGATGGCAGACGGAATCGCCAGCAATATCAATGGCACCGTGACTACTGGCGGGGTTTCATGTAAGTGTGACCTGGTGTGTTCATCCATGCGTTCCTTGCCATGGAACACCAGGAAGAACATGCGGAACGAATAAAAAGCGGTGACAAACACGCCGAGTAATACCGCCATATAAGCGTAATCTGAGCCCCAGATATCGGCGTTTTTGGTTGCGATCAGGATCGCATCCTTGGAAAAGTAGCCGGAAGTCCCGGGGAATCCGATCAATGCCAGCGAGCCGACCAATGATACCCAGTAGGTTATCGGCATGTATTTTTAGAGCCCGCCCATTTTGCGGATATCCTGCTCATGGTGCATGGCGATGATGACCGAACCCGCGGCGAGGAATAGCAGGGCCTTGAAAAATGCGTGCGTCATCAGATGGAAGATCGCCGCAGAGTAAGCTGATGCACCAAGTG
>JBATHL010000291.1:0-1820 GCA_049666745.1 Gammaproteobacteria bacterium | reverse complement strand
GTAGTAATCGATCTCGAGACCGGGCCAGCCCAGCCCGCATTGAAAAGCAAACAGGCTGAACCAGGACAACATGCTGATGACTTTAAGTGGGTGCATCACTTAAGCTAGCTTGCAGGCGAGGTCGGCTATGCGTTTACCTAATGCCCTGCAGGCCAGACGCTCGTGCTCGCTCAGCTGCTGACCTTCCTGGCCGGCGACATGGCTGGCACCATAGGGGGTTGCCCCGGATTTAGTCTGATTGATTGCTGGTTCAGAGTAGGGGATACCGGTTACCAGCATGCCGTGATGCAACAGTGGCAGCATCATGCTGGTCAACACGGTTTCCTGTCCGCCGTGCATACTCGATGTCGCGGTAAATACGCCACCCGGTTTGCCAATCATTGCTCCGCCAAGCCACAGGGAGCTGGTCTGGTCGAAAAAGTACTTTAACGGCGCCGCCATATTGCCGAAATATCCGGGGCTGCCAACCACCAGTCCGGCACAGGTCTCCAGATCGGAGATGCGGGCATAGGGCAGGCCTTCACTGGGAACTGTCTCTGCAATCTGTTCGGTGGTCGTTGAAACTGCAGGAAGGCTGCGCAACACTGCCTCGCAAGCCTGGTTGGAATCGACGCCAAGGCTAATCTGTTCGGCCATGCGCGCGACACTGCCATGCCGGCTGAAATAAACGATCAGTATTTTATGCAATGATTTCCAGTACTCTGGCAGGTGGGCGGCCAATTACCGCGCGGTCGCCCGAAACCACGATCGGACGCTGTAACAATGCCGGGTGCTGGCAAATCACGGCGATAATCTCATCCTCTGATAATGCCTCACGGTCAAGTCTGGCATCCGCGTAAATCTGTTCGGTCGTGCGTAGCAAGTCACGTGCAGAGATGCCTAACATCTCGATAATCTTCTTCAACTCCTGCCGTGTGGGTGGATTATCGAGATACTCGACAATCATGGGATTTAAATTGTTGTTTTCCAGTATCTGCAGTGTTTCGCGAGATTTGCTGCAACTGGGGTTGTGGTAAATGACGAGCCTGACGTTACTCATTCCTGGGCCCCTGGCGACCGAAATTGACGATGTTTTACCTTAACGATGTCGTTTTATCAATAGGCTGTTGAATGCATTCGCCGAGGATACCTGATCAGGACAACTTTTCACTTTCAAGCAAAGCTCGAAAACTGGTCTATAATGTTTCGTAATTGAGTAATATTTACATTAAAAACTTGCTCTAAAGGGTTGATCAATGTAGTCTTCTTGGCAAAATGGGCTACCAAGAAATCATTAGTACTAAATTCGTTAAACGATAAAGTTCTCGGAGAAAACAATAGATGAAACCAACAGAACTCCTCAAGGTTGCGGCGATTGCCGTTTTAACCTCCGGTATGGTCGTCGGCTGTCAGCAAAGTTCGACTGATATGGAAACAGAGATGGCAGAAGAAGAATGTCAGGGCGCAACCCCTGAAGTTCGAAATGCCATTTATGCAGCCAAACTCAAGAACGCTCGAGCCAGAAACCTCGGTGCTGAGTGGGAAGATAACGCCCAGGTAATCGCAGAAGCGGAACAAGCAGCCGCAGACTGTGAAAACGTGCGCGCCAAGATCCTGGCTAACAAGGCCGAAGACGCGGCTGCAGAAGCCATCGCGGCGATGCAAACCGAGACCGTGATGGTCGAGGAAGTCGTAGTCATGGAAGAAGAATCGCCTTATATCGGTGGTTACCTGGTTGTCGGTGGCGACAATCTGTGGAACATTGCCGGGCAGGACACCATTTACGGAGACCCTTTCCAGTGGCCGCTAATCTACAAGGCTAACTCGGGTCAAATCAAAGA
>JBATHL010000290.1:0-14667 GCA_049666745.1 Gammaproteobacteria bacterium | reverse complement strand
GGTTTTGCTCGTTCATGATGTTTCCGCTCCCTCTATGACCGTTTGCAGGATATCGGGACGTGTGATCACGCCGACTTCCGCACCGGCGTCACACACGACAATCGGGGCATCGTCATCGATGGCCAGCTGGATCAACCGGCTTAAGGATTCGTCTTCGTTAACCCGGGGCGCGTTATCGGGAGGCTGGCCGACCTTCGCCAGGTATTTTTCCATGGGTTGCATCACCGCATGCGCGCGCACGATCTTCAGGCGCGAGATGCCGGCGACAAAATCAGCCACGTAATCATCGGCCGGATGCATGACGATATCTTCGGCGGTACCGATCTGAACCACCCTGCCGTCACGCATGATCGCAATCCGGTCACCGATGCGCACCGCCTCGTCGAGATCGTGGGTAATGAACATCGTGGTTTTATTCATCACCGCGGAAAGCTTGATGAATTCATCCTGCAGTTGCCGGCGAATCAACGGGTCGAGTGCACTGAAAGGCTCGTCCATCAACAATACCTCCGGGTCGGCGGCGAGCGCACGAGCGAGTCCCACGCGTTGCTGCATACCACCGGATAATTCATGCGCGTACTTGTTGCCCCAGGCGTCCAGTTCCACTGTTTTCAGCATATCGGCCGCACGGCGCATGCGCTGGTTTTTATTCATGTTGCGAATTTCAAGCGGCATCGCGACGTTATCCAGCACCGAGCGGTGCGGCAACAACGCGAAGTTTTGAAACACCATACCGATCTGGCGATTGCGAAATTCCATTAGTTCCTGCGTGCCCAGCGCCATGACGTCGGTGCCGTGAATCACGATCTTGCCGTCGGTGGGTTCAAGCAAGCGGTTGAAGTGGCGCACCAGGGTGGATTTACCGCTGCCCGACAAACCCATCACGCAGAATATTTCGCCTTTCCTGACATCGAGACTGACATCCGCAACCCCGACGACCGCGTTATAAGTCTCGAGTACTTCAGCCTTGCCAAGCCCTTCTTCCCTGATAGCCCGTAAGGCGACTTCGGCCTGGCTACCGAAAATCTTCCACACATTGGAGACTTCGATAACGCTTTCGCCCGATGACTGTTCTGACTGATTCGACACGCAGAATCCCCCCCGAATAGCGATAAAAATCCGAATTGAAAACTATGCGGGGGCAGCATCGCCGGCCCCGCACAGGTTTTTATGTCACGAAACTACAGACCTAACCAGGCGTCTACCCGTTCCGGGTTGTTGGCAACCCATTCGCTGGCAACTTCCGACGCTTTGCGACCCTTGCCCGATATTTCATAAGCAAAGCCACTGACATCGTCCGCGGTTAGCGAGAAGCGCTCAAAGAATTCAACGATGGCTGGAGAGCGTTCTTTCAGCGAGTTCGACCAGGCGATCTGAACACTCTTAAGCGCATCCTTGGTTTCGACCTTTGACTCCGTATACCAGTCAGGCGAATCAGACGGTTGCACCATGACGTATTTCGCCGGGTCATACTTGGGTTCCGACAACATGGTGACATCGAACATGTACCAGACCGCATGCGGCTTGTAACAGTAGAACGCATAGCCTTCGTTCTTCGCAATCGAGTCCTTGACCCGGGCGGTCTTGACACTCTCTTCTGCACGTACCGGTTCGATAAATGACAACAGATCGTAGTCACGAACCTTGACCTCGTTGACGTTGGCCGAAGCCCAGCCCGGCGCACCAATCCACATTTCACCCTTGCCATTGCCATCGCTATCCATTTTCATCGCCACGTCGGGACGACCCAGATCAGCGATATCGGTGATACTGTTAGCCTTGGCAAAATCCTGGGAGACACAAAACCCCTGGTTGCCTTCATAAGGACGCTTGCTGAGGGTTACGGTTTTCGCGCCATCGACATACTTCTTGGTGAAGCTCTCCTGGTTGGGTAACCAGACGTCGGGATGCACATCGATATCACCCTTGCCCTGGTCCATACCCTGAAAGATTGTCGCATTATTGCCCGGTACCAGGTTCGCTTCCCCACCGATACGCTCGACAACTACCGCCTGTAACAAGGCAGCGATCGCCTGCGCCCCGGTCCAGGCTGGCGTCCCTATATTGACTTTCTCTGCGCTGAATGCCGCTGTCGACGACAGGCTGATGGCGATACCAAACGCCAGACTAAGTATTGGTTTTCTCATTATCGACTCCTCGATTATTTGGTTAGAATGTTTGCAACTTCCCGCTGTCGCCCTGCCCTGATTAAATTATTGTTCTCTGGCAAGTGAAGTTATGAGGCAGAAATTGTTTACGCTCATGGTGCTAAATATCCCCTGATCTTACCAGTATGGCAAGTGCTCATTTGGACTGCCGCTATTCCAAATCGGCATAAACCCCACTGCAAGGCTTCCCTCAATGGACGCTTTCGCACAGGCACTTTTATCAGAGAACTTTAAGTTCCCGCATTAAGCCCATGTTTTACAAGGATGGGGCTAAAGCGAACGGCTTAATCTTCTGTTACTCAATATCGAGGTTCACTTGTACCGACAACGTGAGACAATGCCTGCCACTGAGTCAAAATCAGGAAACCTGGCAACCAATAATAAGAAAACCATCAAACAACTTACCAAAAGGGAGCGCGATGGATATTAAGTTACTCGAAGACTTCGTTTGTTTAGCCTCACTGGAAAGCTTTACCGCGGCCTCCCGCGAGCGGAATGTCACGCAATCGGCCTTGAGCCGGCGGGTCAAATCACTCGAAGCATGGCTCGGCACCGAGTTAATCAATCGTGACAGCAATAACTTCAATTTAACCCCGCAGGGGCGTATTTTCGTCCCCGAAGCGGAAGTCATTTTGCGCCGTCTGTACAACGCGCGCGAAGCGGCGCGTGTACTCGGCACCAACGGAGATTTTGAAATTACCGTCGCTGCGCAAAACTCGATTGCGCAAACCCTGTTCCTGGATTGGGTAAAACGACTCGAAACCCGGCTCGACAATGTCTATGTTCGACTGATTTCTGAAAAACTCGGCGAGTGCATCGACCTGCTCAACCAGGGCCACGTCAATTACATGTTTTGTTACGCCAACGCAACGCTGGCTTTACCGATCGATGATAAAAAATTTGCCTACACCACGGTCGGTAAAGATTCCCTGATTCCGGTCACGGTGCCCAAACCGGACCAGACGCCGCTGTTCAGCCTGCCCGGTACAACCGACAAGCCGCTGCCGTTTGTCGCCTATGCGCACGATTCCGTGTTCGGCAAAGCGATCGATCAACTGATACAGGACAAGTCCCATGATTGCTATCTTTCCAGGCGTTATGAAAATGCCTATTCCCATACCCTGAAGTCCCTGGTTAAGGAAAAGCTCGGCCTTGCCTGGTTGCCTGAATCATCCATCCTCACCGATCTTGAAGATGGATCCCTGTGCCGCGCCGGGGACCAACACTGGGACATAGAATTCGATATCCGGCTTTACTGCCATCATGCCGCCGCGTCGAGCCGGGAAATTACGATCCTGGAAACATCCCAGGAAATGGCTGACAGTTTGGGCGACTGAAACGTGGAATCATCGCGCGCTCAGGCGGCGGCGATTAATTTCTGCGGATCGTAAAAAGGCCTGGGTACGACCGTCGCCCCGCGCATGCCGAAAGGCGTCTCCACGGTCGCACTGCTGCCGACTTCAACATGCCCGATATCCAGCATGGCCAGCGCGATGTTTTTCTGCAGACGTGGCGAATAAATCGCCGAGGTGATCTTGCCGATGCATAAATCGCCGGAAAATACCGGCCAGTAAAAATCATTGGGGCCAGCCAGGGGCTGACCATCGATCTCGATACCTGCCTGTTGCCGGCTGACGCCCTGTTTACATATCTCGGTGAGGGCTTGCTTGCCGATAAAATCGGCCTCCATATCGAGATCGACCAGGCGCCCGAGTCCGACTTCGTAAGGGTTGTTGTTGAGATTGCAATCGGCGACGTAAGACAGCATGCCTCCCTCGATACGGCGAATGCTCGAGGTATGCCCGGGAAACAGGCCCATCGGCCCACCGATCTGCATCAACTTTTCCCAGAGCTCGTCGCCGTGGATAGAATCACGCAGGTAAATCTCGTAACCCAGTTCGCTGCTCCAGCCAGTGCGAGAAATCACCAGTGGAATGCCGTCGAGTTCGAACCCGGTGCAGCGGTAGTATTTCAAATCCCTTATCCAGTCGCCGAAAACCGCGGCCATGATGTCCATCGACTTCGGACCCTGCAATTGTAACGGGGAGACATCCGGTTCGTGGATGCTCACGTCCATGCCTGAATGCAGCTGCACACCTTTCGCCCACAACAGTACATCGCTGTCGGCCAGTGATAACCAGAATTTGTTTTCCTCCAGGCGCAGCAGAATCGGGTCGTTGATGATGCCGCCCTCGGCGGTCGTGATGAAGACGTACTTGCACTGACCGACCTCGCACTGTGACAGGTTGCGCGGTGTCAGGTACTGCACGAAACGCGCCGCATCCGGGCCGCTGATCTCCACCTGGCGTTCCACGGCGACATCGCAGAGGATGGCGTCGTTCACCAGGTTCCAGAAATTAGCCTCGGGGTCGCCGAAGCTACGCGGGATATACATGTGGTTATAAACCGAATAACCCTCGCAACCCCAGCGCTGGGTCGCCTCGAAAAACGGCGATTTACGAATTTGCGTGCCAAAGCCTGCCTGGTCAGTAGAAGATTTAGTCATGGTTTCAATGATCGGTTTGGAGGATGGCCACCCAGGCCTGAAAAACTCTCCCGTGGTGGAGACTCGTTAAATAGCGCGGCGGGATTATATACAAATTGACGCGATATTCAGCTGGTAGATTCAACAATCCCTGTAATTATTATATATACACGCGCGATAAAGATACTTTGCCCGGGTTATCTCGAGAAAGGACATTTTCGCTTCGAGCTGGTTCTGTCGGGACTCTATATCAATTTCACTCAACGATGCGGCTATATTGAGCCACTTGTAAGCACTGACGTAGTCGGGCGGCAGGTACTGTCCGGACTCATACAGCAGGCTCAAATCGAGTTGCGCGTCAATGAAACCGAGATCCGCCGCTCGTTCCAGCCAGCCTATAGCTTTTTCAATATCCTGCTCAACAATATCGCCCTCTAGGTATAGTCGCGCGAGCTTATGCTGTGCAAATGCCAGGTCTTGATCCGCGGCGAGGCTATACCAGGCGACGGCCTTTTCCACATCTCTTTCCACACCTTGACCGTACAAATACATCTGCGCCATTTTCACTTGACCGTGCAAGTACATCCGGGCCAGCTTCATTTGTGCCTTCTCGTTACCGCTCAATGCCCTTGCTTCGAGTGCCTGGAGCTGCAGCTCGGGGCTAACGCTCCCGTTGCCGCTCCCTGTGGCAACCGCAGAAGTAATGACAAATGAAATCAGTAATCCTATTGCCCTCGTCATCGTTTTCATCAAATTCCACCGCTAACGGTTGGTGAGTTTTTACGATTCAAAAAGTTGATCGCCTCTGCCTCGGCATCACCACCGAGTACAAACATGGAAAGGTGACCGAGCCAGGGATTTACATAGAGTTCGGCTTCGACACCGTTCGCGCGCAAGGCCGCGTAGTAATCCGTCGCCTGATCCAGGGTTACCATCAAATCCAGTTTACCGTGATACAGGAAAACCGGGGGATCATCCGCACTGACATGGGATATGGGCGAGGCTTCAGCATACAAATCAGGGATATCCTCGGGCGCTCCGCCGAGGAAACGCATCACCACCGGGCTTTTATTGTACTTGCGCAAATCGGCCGGGGTTCCGCCGGCCACGACCGCCCGGATTCTGGGTAACTCCGGGTTGCCTTCTAATAGCCCTGTCTCATCAAAATTATAACTTGCGAGCAATGCACCGAGATGCGCTCCCGAGGAGTAACCCCAGACGTTAATGCGCTCGACGTCCAGGTGATAACGATCTGCATTCACAGCCAGCCATTGCAAAGCCTGCCGAAGATCCAGCAGTTGCGCTGGATAGGTATGCACAGGGGCGAAACGGTAACTCACATTCAACACTGCGTAACCATGCTGCGCCAGTTTCTCGCTGATTCCAGTCATGTCTTGCCGATCCCTCGATGCCCAGCCTCCGCCATGGACCATCAAAACTACTGCGTGTTTATCTGCTTTGCGCGGCAGGTACAAATCGGCCGTTAGCGGTTCGGCCCGGTCGGCCCCGGTAAAAACAACACCTGTCAGAATCTGGGCAAGCTGATAGCGTTCAATTGCTGCGGGTGTTGCTACGGTGTTGCGCTGGTGGCTAACACAACCGCCGAGCACAGTGAGGAGCGCGAGCATGACAGGAAGGATGGGATGCGGCGGATTTTTCATGGCATCGATGCGGAACGTTCCATTTATAATCGGATTCAACAGGTTTTACGCAGCGCATGCATGTTTGGATCAAAGTTCAGCATCACCCTGTTCCCCGACTCCGCGATCACGGCGTGATCTGGTATATCGTCAGGGGCTCACTAAAGCCCTTGAGCAGGGCCTCGTGTTCGCGCAAATTGTAACTCTGAAGAATTTCGGCAACAGCGGGGTCTTCGACAAATTTCCGCGACATGGAGATATCGCCAGATTCACCCTGGCCTTCGAGTCGAGCCGCAAGGTTGACCGTTTTGCCGTAGTAATCCAGACGATCGTTCAGGTTCACTGAAATACTGCTTCCAGAGTTAATACCAATTCTAATGGTGATCGGGGCACTACTGCTTTCGCTGTTGAATTGCCCAATCGATTGCTGCATTTCAATTGCAGCCAGTAATGCGGCATCAGGTGTCAGGAAAGCGGCATGAATTCCATCGCCACGCGTTTTAACAATGGTACCGTCGTGTTCGCGTACTACCTCACCCAGTATCGCGTAGTGCTCACGCACCAGCTGGTAGGCCGCGGCATCGCCGATGTCTGCAAAAAGTCTCGTTGAATCGACCAGGTCGGAAAATAAAAAACAGATATTACGGATAGTAATTTCATCGCCCGGACGCAATACCTGGTCTGAAAACAGATCACGGAACGCCTGCATGGTGGTGACCCGTTCGGCGGTCAATACTTCACTAAGCCAACTTCGGTCTTCAATCACAATGGTACGTTGAACCGGGCTGTTATTGCGCAGCAGGATTTCGCCATCGGGAGAACTGTCACCCAGTTCAAGCTGGCCTTCGAGAAGATTTATCCCGGGCAGAACAGTCGAGTCATGCGTGAAGATCAATTCGTCACCGGCTTCGAGCGTACGGATACGATATTCCCCTGCAGATAGCCTGGCGGGCAAAGCGCGGGATTCACCTGGATCAAGCGTACATTGCCCCTTGATATGCGGCGTAAAGCCCGGCCCGGAGCGACAATAGTAACCATACTCTACTGTCCGCACCGACGGACTTGGGCTGAAACTGAGTTCTACATTACGCGCAAAATTGCTCTCGAAATCGATGTTACAGGCATCGCAATGAACCTTGCCCGGTAACTCGCCGATGTTAGCGGTTTTTGCTTTTGAGACACGGCAACGAGGACACAATACATCCCAGCGAGACTCGAGCAATCCCTCGCGAACCGACTGCAGGAACAGTTCGATGGCAAAGCGGGGCTCAACCTCCCAACGACGGGCAAGCGCCAGTGGGCGCATCGTCCAGAGATCCACCTCCTGCTTCCCGGCAATATACTCGAGCAGCTTGCCTGTCAATCCATGCCCGTACTGAGTCTGATCGATAGCCTGTTTCGCTTTTTCTACTCGCTCGGTAGCGGATCGCGATAGCTGGAAGTCGGTTTCGAACAGATCCGGTTGTTCTGCCCTGATCAACTGGTCGGCTATGTCGAGCAGCTGCTGGACTTTCCCCTGAAAAGCGGAGATCAGTCGGCGTGCCAGGAAATACCCAAGCAGGTTTCTGGGTACAAAGCTGATTTCTATGCTGAGACTGCTCTGCGGGTTTTTGTCGACGATTTCGGCGCGAGTCGCCATACTGACGAAGGGACCGTTTTTGAACAATCGCAACTGCTCAAACCAGAGTCCTTCTATCCAGTTTGCCGGTGGCTCTTCCCAGCAAAGATTCATACCGGCAATAGTCACCTCGCCGAATACCTTTATCGTGCCGTCTGCCTGCAACTGCTCGGTGGACTGGTACTTGGGAAATCCGGAGGCCTCACCCCAACGAGGTGTATCGGCGACAACCGACCAGAGCTTGTCTACCGGATGATTGAAATCAAATTTGAAGGTCTTGCTGATTTCATTCATTTTTTTCTATGACGAGTGTAATCTGTCCCACGTCGAAGCCCCACTTGGTCATGACGGATTCGTTGATCAGTACCCGGTCTGACACCAGGTACATTCTGTCATCGATATGCAGATCCAGGGTTCCATCATCGTAGGGAATTCGCAGCACGTAATCCAGAAACAGACTGTTGCCGGCGACCTTGAGTACGGAGGTTCCAACAACGTCATTGGCGCTACCAACATAGTTTCCGGCATCATCCTTGACCAGCTTCCAGATACGTCTTTGCTCTTCGCCGTCGTCAAATTTGAAAACTTCATCCAGTGTTCCGACCCCATCTACCCAGTAGGCGTTGATGCTGGCGTTGAAATAACGGGTAACTTTTCCACCACGGTCTTTGACAATACCGTGGGCGCGCAGTGAGCCGTTAAAAAACTCCTCCACCACCATGACAGGTGCATTGTCGGCATATTCACTGACGGGAACGCTGGAACAGGACGAGAGCATGCCCAGGGTCAACAAAACAATCGATAAACCTGCCGGGATTTTCATGATGGTTTAGCGCTTGAACGCAGATGATCGATACTACAGGCAGTTCCGGGGGTGGCCTGGTAACGATACTTGATATCGACGATCATACCTTTACCACTTTCATCGTTTATATTTGACAACCCACGATAGCGGGTCAGCCTGGCCAGGTTCGCGTCGTAGCCGAGTTCAATCGGTGACGCCAGCATACGGAAAAACCAGTTCGCCGGCTCCAGCATAAAGCATTGATCCGTCTCAGTTTCGTATCTGCAAACCGAGGGTTTAACCTGCAGGGATACCAGGCTGGAACGGGATGCGAGCGGAAATTGAAACTCCCGGGTTTCCCCTGAAACAAGTTTGTCCCAGTTATCCCGGATAAATACATCAAACCCGGCATCGATCACGAGCGGCGTACTATCGATGTCGATAACCGGATATTTATTTTCGAGTTCCTTGTTACCGGAAGTGGTAACAGACATCGATACTTCCTGCTGATCGAAGCTGACCTTGATCTTTTCCTTTGCCTGGATATTGTGCTGAACAAATGAAGGTGTCGTGGGCCCGGACTGATAGTCGAGTGCTTTATGTGCAATCAAGGTTCCGTCGCGCTGCTGATAAATGACTTCTCTGGCAAGCTCGTTGCTCACGCAGTGGGTTTCACTATACAAAAGATCGTTGCTTTTCAATCCGAACGCATCGCCGATAACGTGCTCGGAGGATTGATTAGCAACTGCGCCCTGTAGCGCAGGCAGCGCGACCAGCGCGGTCACAGCGACCAGTCTGGACAGGCATTTTTGCATCATGTTCATTATTGATACCTTCGGGCGAGATAGATCCCGGCCGGAAACAGGGTCGACCAGCCAACCGCCATAACCAGCAGCGAGGTCAGAATGGGTGTGCCAAAATAGGCATCGCTTAACTCGCTACCAAACCAGTAACTGGCCGGTCCCATGACGGCTGCAAAAACGGCAGCAACCCATAAGTAACGGCTTAACCAGGACAAGGCATGCATGAAGGTTGTTGCGAACAGGACCCACAGGCAAATCAACCAGACGGGAATGCCGAGAAAACCGGAGTCCGCGTAATAAACCATACCGCCAAGCGTCATCAGAATATCCCAGAGGCTGCCAACCACAGTCACAATTGCGATAAGTTGCCATTCGGCATTCTTTTCGAGCACGTACCAGTGATGAATGAGTAGCGCGATGGCCGTATAGGCAACTGCATATAAATTTCCGCCAACTACACAAACCAGCCAGCCGGCCTGGAAAATAGCCAGGTTTAGTAAGGTCTTTTTCATTAGCGGACTAAGCGGGACTCGTTTACTGACTACGTTTTTGCCGCCACTCTGGCCTGGCAAAAAGAATTTGCGCTGTGCCAATGACACGCTCTTCAAACGCGCCCTGGCAATAGCAGAGATAGTAATCCCACATACGTATGAAAACGTCATCGAAACCCAGGGCTTTAACCTCATCCAGCCTGGACAGGAAACGCTGACGCCAGACTGCGAGGGTTTTCGCATAGTCCTCACCCATTTCTTCCATACCGATCATTTGCATATCGGTATACTTTCTGATGGATGACATGACGACTTCATGCCCCGGCAACGAACCGCCTGGGAAAATATAGCGCTGGATAAAATCGACAGAATTACGCGCATAGCGATAACGCTGATCCGGGATGGTGATGGCCTGTATCAACATTAGTCCATCGGGCTTCAACAACGAGGCACATCCACCGAAGTACTGCTGGTAGAACTCATGCCCCACTGCTTCGACCATTTCGATTGATACCAACTTGTCGTAGCTTCCCTCGAGATCACGATAATCTTCGAAAATAACGGTAACCAGGTCTTCAAGCCCCGCATCCAGGACGCGTTGGCAAGCGGTCTCATACTGCTCTTTCGAAATTGTGGTGGTGGTTACACGGCAGCCGTAATTTCTTGCCGCATGAATCGCCATGCCACCCCAGCCGGTACCAATTTCGAGCAAATGGTCAGACGCCTGCAAATCCAGCTTCTGGCAAATCACATCGAGCTTGTAAACCGCGGCTTCGTCTAATCCCACCTCTGCTCGTGGGAACATCGCAGACGAGTACATCATTTCCGGATCGAGAAACAGCGCGAAAAACTCGTTGCTCAGATCATAGTGAGCGGAAATATTTTGCCTGGCCTTGTCGGCCGTGTTTCGATTGAACCAGTGGTAGGCCTTATCGAACAAACGATGAGTCAATGGTTTCGAGTCATCCATAACATTCAGAAAATCGATATTGATCGCCATCAATCGAACCAGGTCCACGAGGTTGGGGGAAGACCACTTGCCGAGCATGTAAGCTTCAGCACCACCGATCGATCCGCCAAACGCTATGTCCCGATAGGCGCCGGGGTCATGGATAACTATTTTGGCGCTGACGTCGCCAGGTAAGTTCTTGTTGCCAAAACTTTTCGACTCGGAACCGTCTTCGATAACTAGAACGCCATGGGGGATTTTACTCAAGCGCTTTTCCAGCTGGGTCTGGGCAAAGTTTTCCAGCAACCCCGGCTGGTGGTTAATAGCGATATTCGATTGATTGAAAGATGTCATAACTCAGGTCTTTAGCTTTTGATTGTCGATTGTTGTTCGTTACTCGATTCGAGATACTTCGGGTGATTGTGGAACGGGGCCTTTTTGATCCCCAACTTAAGTGCCTGCCAGTAAATCGAGGTCAGCACCTTTGCCGTCATCCATGGATGTTCGAGCAGAATACCCGCGAGGCTTCCCGCATCGATTTCACGACGCTTGAGCGCCATGGTCGCATCCACATGCCTTTTACCCTGATATTCCGTTTCGAGATTCAGACTCAATATTTTCGCTGGATTGTTACTGCTCCAACGGTAAGTCATATCCATCGGATTGAAAGGCGATACATGCATCTCCTTATGAAAATTTATACGCTGTATGCGCTTGTCCGGATCACATTTCAGCACGTAACTTTGCCGCTCTTTCCACGGTGTATTGGTGACTTCGGAAACAATGGTTGTCAGCTTTTCGTTTTCGTCAAAGCAGTAGTAACAGGTGATTGGATTCATGTTGAACCCGAAATACCTCAGGTTTGCCAGCATCCGCACTGCTCCGGTGTGCCATTCACCGGTTTCCTGATAAATCCGCTTGCGTACGGCTTCGTCCAGTGGAATCCCCGCATCGCCGAGAAAGTCGCTGCGCTCGAATCGCGCAGGGCGCCAGGGCTTTTCCGACCACCAGGGTGACAGCTGTAACACGGACTCGAGTTCACCCAGGTCTAGATACATCATAAATACCTGGTAAGTGAACTTGTGCTCCAGCGGATAGAACCGCCGATGCCTCAAGTTGCCCTTGTAAATGGCACTATGCACGGGCGGCTGCCTGCGCGTCGGTTAATCCGCCTGCTGAAAATGACAGGCCGGGTAAGCGGTTGATTGACATGGCCACCTGGCGCGCGCTGACGACTCCGTCTTCATGGAATCCATTGCCCAGGTAGGCCCCTGCAAACCAGGTATTGTTGTTACCGTTGATTTGCTCGATAAGACTGGCTGCCTGCACCGATTCCAGTGAAAATACGGGATGGCTGTAGTTGAAGCGGTCAATTATTTTTGCAGGAGAAATCGATTCGGTGGCATTCAGGGTAACGCAAAATGTCGAATCGGATTTGATGCCCTGCAGTATGTTCATGTTGTAAGTCAGTATCGCACGTTCCTGAAACCTGCCCCGCAGCAGGTAATTCCAGCTTGACCAGGCAACCCGTTTGCGCGGTAAAAGATTTTCGTCGGTATGCAATACTACCTCGTTTTGCTCATAAGGTATTGCCTTGAGGGCACTGCGCTCGGCGAGGGATGCATCGCCCAGCAGGGACAGGGCCTGGTCGCTATGGCAGGCCAGCACGACATGGTCATAGGCTAGAATCCGCCCATCGGACATAATCAATTCCACCGAGTCGCCGAGGCGGCGAATACGATTGATGTTGGCGTTAAGCATGATCGATTTACTGAAACCTTCAGTAAGAGGATCCAGGTAGCTTCTCGAACCGCCCTTGATCACTCGCCACTGCGGACGATTGTTTACGCTGAGCAGACCGTGGTTCTTAAAAAACTGCACAAAGAAACGCAGAGGGAAATCGATCATGCGATCGGTTGACGCCGACCAGATCGCACAGCCCATCGGTAATATGTACCGGTAGACAAAAGCTTCGCCGTACTGGTTCGCGCGCAGGTATTCACCCAGTGTCGCCTCCTGGGAGATATCACCGTTCTCGAGATCACGAATTGCCTCGCGGTTGAATTTCAGGATATCGCTTATCATTTTGTGAAAGGATGGACGCAGCAGGTTACGGCGTTGCGCAAACATTGCATTCAGGTTACTGCCACCGTACTCGATACCCGTGCTTTCGCAGCGCACGCTGAAGCTCATTTCGGTGGGCTGGGAGTCGACGCCCAGCTCATCCATCAACTCGATAAAGTTGGGATAAGTCCAGTCGTTATAAACGATAAAACCGGTATCGATCGCATAATCACATCCCTGGTGATTGACATCAACCGTGGCGGTATGACCGCCGATTTTATCGGCGACTTCAAACACGCTTAGCTGGTGATTCCGTCTTAAGTAATAGGCCGCGGTCAGGCCGGAAATTCCTGCCCCTATAATGGCGATTTTCATTGTTTGCTATCCTGACTGGGTTGTGTTTTCGGTGTTGGCTTGCTGCTATCGCCGGAAACCATTTTTTGCCAGGTCCCGGGCATCAATTTCGAAATTAGCAGTAGTGCCTGGAGCCTTTTTGGAAAGCTGTAGCTGCGAGGTCTCGATGCGACCTGCTTGATGATGCGTTGTGCGGCATCATCGACATCCATTAAAAATGGCATCTCAAAATCATTTTTGCGGGTCAGCGGCGTATCGACAAACCCGGGATTGACCACGCTAACGTCGATATTTTCGGGGGCCAGGTCGATACGCAGACTGTTGAAGAAATACTGCAAAGCCGCCTTGGACGCTCCATAGGCTTCCGCCCTGGCAAAGGGTGCGTTGGTCACTTGAGAGGCAACCACGACAATATGCGGTCTGGCTTCCGTGCTTTGTCGCAGCAACGGCAGTGCGACCTGCAGGCAATTTATACTGCCAAAATAATTGACCTCCATTACCCGCCGGACAGCGCTCCAGTCGGGCTCGGGAAACTCGAGATACTCGCAGTTGCCTGCATTCAATATAACCTGGTCCAGGCTTGTAAAGTTGGCTGATAGTTTGGCCCGCGCCGATTGCAAACTGTTTTCGTCGGTGATATCGCAGGGCAGCGCAATAATGGAGGAATTGAGTTTTTCCAGGGATACCAGGGACTCTTCGTTGCGTGCGCTCGCTATCACCCGATGCCCTTGCGCCGCCAGCGCCAGGGCCAGGCTTCGGCCCAGGCCGCTGCTTGCCCCGGTGACCCAGATTACCTTGCCCGCATTGCCCTTTGTTGCTTCTACTTGCGCCACGGGTCTAGCTCGCCAGTCGCAATCTAAGCCAGCGCGTCACGTTACCGAGTACCGGCAGCCGCTCATACAACATCGCCCCCATATCATAGAAATCCTCATGGAAGTCGATCTTGTCGCTCCAGCGGAGGTGACTGACACCACGTACATCGATTACATCGTTGCCGAGCCTGGGATGCCGGAAATGCATTATCCATTTGAGATAGGCAGAATTGTCAGATACCACCTGGTCCAGGTACTCGAACCGGCAGTCGATCAGGTCTGCGCATAGCTCGGTGAAATAATCCTCGAGTATCACCAGCCCACGAAGTTCGTGTACCGGGTCCTTGAAAACTATATCGTCGGCGTAAAATTGGCCAAGCTGACTCCAGTCAGCTTGTTGCAGATCCTTAAAGTTGTCTTTAAAACTTTCCAGCAGTGCATTATTCATGTTCGTTTCAGGTTCTTGTAGGGCTTGGTTAAAGGCTTTATACGGCCTAAA
>JBATHL010000289.1:0-4586 GCA_049666745.1 Gammaproteobacteria bacterium | reverse complement strand
CAACCATACTTGCATGAATGTAAAGCGCCGGGTCGCGTCAATTGTCCAATAAAACACTGGCATCCGACGCTTGGGGCCAAAACACAATCATTAACCCGCCGTTTACAGATTCGGTTTTGGAAAAAGTCCCGCGAATCAGTCTGGTTTTTTTAAGCTGCACATACTTAAACATGGACGGCCTTTGGGCGAAGTTTGCCTCCCGCCATGGTTTAATGAGTGTCTGTTTACTCGCTTTTTCCAGGTAGTGTATGCCTCTTTTTTGGGCATTTATACTTGTTCAAATACGGCTCTCACGCAGGGTTTAAAGTACCTGAAGGGCCGCTCTAAATCGGCTATTAAATAAGTAGGAGCGACGCTGACGGGTCGCAATACTTTCGAGAAAAACTATAATTCTGCCTTTTTAAGCATCCAGGTACCGTTTTCCAACACCTGAAGTACAGTATAATGATACCTTTCAATGTTAAGTTGCAAATAGAAACTATTGAAGGCAGCCTCTACCGGATAATTATTAGTTGCAGGTTCGGCGATATATTGTGCTGGCTTGTGCATATTGGCAGGAGGGGTTGATATGCTGGTGACCACCATTTCATTACGAAGTTTCAGCTTTTTAGGCTTTGCGCTTTTAAGCAGTTTGATTTTCGCTTGCACATTATTTTGCCTGATTGTTCGCCGACGAATTACTCTGACAACATATACTAATTGGTACTATATTTTGCGTTAGTAGGTACCCGGGAGGAGAGTCATGTCTCAAACAAGACCGTTAATTGATACTTTGAAGTTGGAGCTCAGGAAACACCGTATTACCTATAAACAAGTTTCTGCAGCCCTTAACCTTTCTGAAACCAGCGTCAAACGCCTGTTCTCGGAAGAAGCATTCTCCGTCAAACGCCTCGAAAAAGTGTGTGAATTGCTACATATGTATATTAGCGACCTCGTACACTTGATGGAAAAAAACATAGAACTGACTACACAACTGACCCGTGAACAGGAAACAGAACTGGTTTCGGATGTAAAGTTGTTATTGGTAACACTGCTGCTGATGAATAAACTTCAGTTCTCCGAAATTCTCGGAATTTACGAAATTTCCGAAACTGAAGGCATACAATTGCTGGCGCGACTGGATCGCATGAGGATAATAGAACTGCAACCGGGAAATCGCGTGAAATTAATGATTTCTCAGAATTTCAAATGGATTCCGGATGGCCCCATTCAACATTTTTTTGAAAACAAGGTACAGTTGGAGTTCCTCGATTCTTCTTTTACCGAGGCGGGAGAATTCAGAATTTTTGTATCGGGCATGATCTCCAGAACCGCGAACGCTGAAATTATTAAAAAGATCCAGCATCTGGCCCAGGAAATGAACGACATGAACATCGAGTCCGAATCACTCCCCCTCGAGCAGCGTTACGGCACCAGCCTGATGATGGCGATTCGACCCTGGGAGATTAATGTTTTCGAAGAGCTACGCCGATCGCCGGATACGCGGGTCTTTGCATGAGCACGCAGTTCGCAACCAATTATATCGGTCCAGCCGTTTTACGATGATTAAAATCCTTACCTATAATATTCACAAAGGTTTTGATCGCTACAATCGTGATTTTGTTTTACACAAAATTAAAGACCAGTTAAAAGACGCCGAGGTTGATGTCGTATTACTGCAAGAGATTCAGGGGCGTCATTTTCACCATGAAACCCAAATCTCGACATGGCCCGATGTCAGTCAATTCGAGTTCCTGGCGGACAGTATCTGGCCGCATTATGCCTATGGCAAGAACGCTATTTATCGTAAGGGACATCACGGTAATGCCATCCTCAGCAAGTTCGTAATTGCCGAGTGGAATAACCTGAATCTGTCTCGCTTTCAACGCGCTAGCCGCAGTTTACTGCATGGCAGAGTCGAGCTGCCTGATAGCGCGAACCCCTTGCACTTGCTCTGCGTGCACCTGGATCTGATCGGATTCGAACGCAAGCGTCAAATCCGCGAATTAAAGCGATACATCGATTCAACTATCGATATTGACGATCCAGTGATTCTGGGTGGCGATTTTAATGACTGGCATGGCAGGCTCGGCAGATCGCTAGAAGCGCAACTGGGAATGCGGGAAGCTTTTAGCCAACTCAATGGTAAATGCGCCAAAACCTTTCCCTCGCACAGGCCCATGTTGCGCATGGACAGGATTTACTTTCGCGGTATCGATTTACTCGACTCGTATTGCCTTGAGCGTCAACCGTGGGATGAGCTATCGGACCATCTGCCGCTATACGCACAATTCACAATCTGATAACCCCGGACGTGCAGGTAACCAAACAGCTTTACTTTAATCCTGAAGAATATTTTCGTGACCTGATCGCCGATATTGATAGTGCCCGCGATGAAGTTGTTCTCGAAACCTACATATTTAATCTGGACGAAACCGGTAACCAGGTTCTGACAGCACTGTCAGAGGCGGTCGCTCGCGGCGTTAAACTGAAACTCCTGATCGACGGGGTGGGCTCCTACAGTGATTCCAGCTTAATTGCCGACCGATTGAAGTCGGCTATCAGCGAGGTTCGTGTGTTCCACCCGTTACCCTGGGATTTCTCGGTGTATCGCAGGGCGTTGAAAGCCGGGCGCTGGTATTCAAAGATTTTCTATCTCCTTGCAACCATAAATCATCGCGATCATCGCAAGCTTTGTCTGATCGATAATCAGATCGCGTGGCTGGGCAGCTATAACATAACTGCAGATCATTCGAATCCCGCTGCTGATTCTGACGAAGAGTACTGGCATGATACCGGTTTGCGGGTAACCGGTTCGGTAGTGCAAAGGCTGGAGACTAACTTCAACCAGGTATGGCATCGCAAAGCGGGGAGTATCGCCGAACGTTCCCGACACTACCTGGCACGGGAAGAGATTACCCGTCGACGACAACCGAAACTGCAGCTATTGAATGTGCTCGGACTTGCGCAACAACGCATATGGATTACCAACGCATACTTTAACCCCACTAATAAAGTGCTGCGCATTTTAAAGCGCAAAGCGAGGCAGGGCGTTTCAGTCCAGGTGATTGTACCAATGCGTTCGGATAGTATTTTCTTTCCGATTCTGTCACGCAGTTTTTATACTGACCTGTTGCAGGCCAACATTCGCGTGTTCGAATACGGTAATCGAGTACTGCATTCAAAGACCATGCTCATCGATGACCAACTGTTGGTGGGTAGCACCAACCTGAACTACCGCAGCTTATTTCATGACCTCGAACTTGATATGTTGCTGGACGATGCAGCCATCGTCGAACAAATGAAACAGCGATTTTGCAGCGATCTTACCGATAGTGTAGAAATTACCCTGCGAAACTGGCAGCAGCATCCATGGTTACTCAAACTACTAAGCTGGTTATCCAGGTTCCTGCGCTACTGGTTGTAAATCGAGCGCAGGATACCGGCGCAGGCCGCGACGGCTGGAATCAGGTCGTGTAGCAGATCGGCTACAGCCAGATAACAGCAAAATAAGTCACCTTAACTATACTTAGTAACTTGTTGAATTTATTATACTAAATTTAATGTTGTTTACAGCTGTGATTAAGCTAAAGATAATGATCGAACTTGTTGTCGTGTTAACTTTATGAATACAACTAGAAACGGTTTTACCTGGCGCTCGCAATCGACTTTTGTAATTGTGGCGGCCGGGGCAACCCTGAGTCTTAACGACTTCCTGACTTTTCCTGTGCTGGCAGGTCAAAATGGGGGTGGGGCTTTCCTGTTGTTATATATCCTGTTTCTGTTCGTTTTAGGGCTGCCGTTGTTAATGAGCGAATTGATGCTGGGACGCTTGAGCAGAAGCGATCCCGCAGCAAGCCTGAGAACTTTATCCGAACAATACAAGGCGTCGGTTTACTGGAAGCTGGCGGGTCTGGGTTCTATGCTTGCGGCATTCCTGATTATTGCGACTTTAAGCGTCATCGCGGGTTGGTCGCTTGCCTATTCGGTCAAATCGGTGGTTGGTGTTTTTGACGGAGTAACCCTGGAAAGCGCGAAACTGATGTTCGAGAGTTTGATGGTCGATAGTGAACGCATGACCCTCTGGCATACCCTGTTCATGGTCGTGTTAATTTCGATTTGTGCTCAACCTGTCAAGTCAGGCGTTGAACGTGTCACGCTGATACTGGTTCCGGTGATGATTCTGTTACTGATAATAGGACTTATCCTCGCGCTGACATCATCCGGCATGGAGGACAGTATTCGCTACATTCTCTATGCAGATTTTTCCGCTATGGACGCGCGCACCCCGATCGTAGCTTTACAGCGTGCATTCTATACGCTTGCTCTCGGAATAGGCGTGATGATGGCTTATGGTCGTTACCTGCCAGCCGGGATGTCGATTGGATACTCGGCCGCCCTCGTGATCGTGGTCGATTTACTGTTTACCATATTTACCAGTCTATCGATTAACGCTTTGATGCTATCGGCCGGGCAGCAACCAGGCCTTGATAGCCAGTTCGCATTTCGCGTCATGCCCGTAATTCTGGAGGGTTTTTCTGCTGCCGACCTGTTCAATACCCTGTTTTTCCTGTTGTTGACAATAGCCGCGCTAACAACCTCTATTG
>JBATHL010000288.1:0-3330 GCA_049666745.1 Gammaproteobacteria bacterium | reverse complement strand
GTTCTGGAATCACCTCGGGGTCGATTTCTATGCGTTGATGGCAGCCGTTTACGAGGTTGCGACCACCGGGCGTAAGACGCGCGGTGGCAGCACTATTACCATGCAGGTCGCGCGTAACTTTTTCCTCAGCCCGGAACAGACCTATGTACGCAAGTTCAATGAAATTTTGCTCGCGCTGAAGATAGAAACCGAGTTAAGCAAGGAAAAGATCATTGAGCTCTACCTGAACAAGATTTTCCTTGGACACCGCGCCTATGGTATTAGTGCGGCTTCGCAGGTTTACTACGATAAGAAGCTTGGGGATTTGACGCTGGCACAGTCGGCGATGATCGCCGGGTTGCCGAAGGCGCCTTCCAAGTACAATCCTATTTCTAATCCTGAAAGGGCGCTTATCCGCCGCAACTATATACTCGGTCGCATGCGCATCCTTAAATACATCGAAGAGGATGAATTCGAGCAGGCGCTGAGCGAACCGATTACCGCCGAGTTGCATAGAACCAGAACTATTGCCGAAGCGCAGTACGTGTCGGAACAGGTGCGCGCGCAGTTGTTCGAACAGTATGGTGATGAAATTTACAAGGCGGGCCTCAGGGTTTACACCAGTATCGATGGCGAGCTACAGGCAGTTGCCAATCAGGCATTGCGTAAAAATCTGCTCGATTATACCCGTCGTCACGGTTACCGCGGGATTATCGACAAGATCGATTTAGGCGAAATCAATGAAGATCCGTTTGACGAGGACCTGGTAACCGATCAGCGAGTTGGCGGTTTGCGTAAAGGCGTCGTAATCTCGGTCAACGAAGCGGTAGCGGTCGATGAAGCGGAAGCGGTCGACGATGAAAGCAGCGAAGCCTCGACTGCGAGCGCAACCCTGTTGATTTCGAACTACGAGCAAATCGATGTGCTGTTTGAAGGCGGCATCGATTGGGCGGCAAAGTTTATTGATGTCGACAATAAGGGACCTAAGCCCGAATTCATAGCCGATGTACTGGCGGTGGGTGACGTGGTATGGCTGGAGAATCGGGACGGACAATGGTTGTTGGCCGATGTGCCGCGCGTCGAAGGTGCTTTGGTGTCCATCGACCCATCAGACGGCGGCATCAGGGCGATGGTGGGCGGCTTCGATTATTTCAAGAACAAATTCAACCGGGCCACCCAGGCGCGCCGACAACCGGGCTCGAATTTTAAGCCTTTCATCTATTCGGCCGCGCTGGAAAAAGGATTTACAGCGGCCACTATTATTAATGATGCCCCGGTGGTGTTCGATGACGACTCGCTCGAAGCAACCTGGCGCACGGAAAATTATTCAGGGAGATTCTATGGACCCACGCGGATGCGTGAGGCGCTGGTCAAATCGCGTAACCTGGTTTCGATTCGAATATTGCAGGCGATCGGCTTACGCTACGCCACCAACTACGTCCAGCGCTTTGGCTTCGAACGTGATCAGATGCCGTACGATTTATCGCTTGCACTTGGTAGCGCCTCCTTCTCGCCGTTGCAAATGGCACGTGCTTATGCGGTGTTTTCCAATGGTGGCTATTTAATTGAGCCATACATTATTACCAGGGTGGAGTCAGGTACTGGAGAAGTGATTTTTCAGAATAACCCGCAGACCGTGTGCCAGGACTGTGAAACCGAGAATCTGGATGAACTGGCGATGGCCGAGGCCGCCGCAGAAGCGCAACAGGAAGCCGAGCAGCAGGCTGACTCTACAGCCGACGCACAGCAGGCCGAGGCAGTTGCCCTTAGTGAGGAAGAACAGCTGGAGGCCTTCGAGTTGAATGCACTCGATAGCGAAGCAGTAGATGCCGGTGAAGCTACCGGCGTTACCGAAGCAGACGTCGTGCCGCAATATGCACCCCGTGTCATTTCGGCACAGAATGCTTTTATCATGCGTTCGATGATGCGTGAAGTGGTGCAACGTGGTACCGCCGTGCGGGCCAAGGCGCTGGGTCGAAAGGACATCGCTGGCAAAACCGGTACGACTAACGATCAAATCGATGCCTGGTTCAGCGGCTACAATGACCAGGTGGTGACTACCAGCTGGGTCGGATTTGATAATCAGCGCCACATGGGGAACCGCGAAACCGGGGGTAGGGCGGCCTTACCCATGTGGATCGAATTCATGCGCGCAGCGCTCGAGGGTCGCCCGGAGAATTTGCAGGAGCAACCCGAGGGTCTGGTAACCATTCGTATCGATGCCGAAACCGGTAAACGTGCGGATCTCAGTACCCGGAATAGTTTGTTTGAGCATTTCCGCGTCGAAAATGCACCCCGCGAGGTGACGGTGGTTAAATCAACTACCAATGGCTCGGGCGGGATCACAATTAAAATTCCCGAGACAGAAGACGAAATCGTCGAAGACATTTTTTAACCAGCTGGCACTTGTTATTTTTCCCTTGAGCAAGACTTAAAGCGTACTCGCTTAGTCATTTATGTGCATATAAACTCCTGCGCTGCGTGCGCTTTAAGTCTTGCTCAAGAAAAAAATCCCGGCGCGCAAACAGGTTAAAAACTTTCCCTTCGAGGGGTCAGAGCACAATTTTCGGTGCTTTCGGAGTCTGAGTTGAAAGGAATGGCGAAAATTGTGGTCTGACCCCGAGGGTTCAGGTCTGGGAAGGTCGGGGTCAGACCAGATTTTTCTCCAGCACTTCTTTTTCTACTCCGCTGTTACAGAAAAATCTGCTCTGACCCCCTCGAAGGGGTGGGCGCACTTTCCGGGATGACGCCGCTTCTGGCGGCGTCACTTGCGGATTTCGAAGCCGTATTCGTGTACGGCGTCGATTAAAGCGCCGAGGTGGTCCGGGTTGATCGCCGGATGGATGCCGTGACCGAGGTTGAAAACGTGCCCCGGGTGGTTGCCGAAGCGGGTGATGATTTCGCGCGCTTTTGCGCGGATAGAGTCAGGATCCGCATACAACACGCAGGGATCGAGATTACCCTGCAGGGCTACCCGGTCGCCCACCCGTGCGCGAGCCGCGTCGATATCGATCGTCCAGTCGAGTCCCAGTGCATCGCAGCCGGTGTCGGCCATGTCTTCCAGCCACTGCGCACCACCCTTGGTAAATAATGTTACCGGGATCTTCTGGCCTTCGTGCTCCCGTTTCAGGCCGGCAACTATCTGTTGCATGTAATTAAGCGAAAAATCACGGTAGGTTTGCGGAGTAAGCACGCCTCCCCAGGTGTCGAATATCATAACGGCTTGCGCACCGGCCTCGATTTGCGCATTCAGGTAAGCGGTTACTGCCTGCGTCAGGGTACTCAGCAACTGATGCAGTGAGGCCGGGTTTTCGTACATCATACCTTTTATATAGCGATACTCTTTGGAGC
>JBATHL010000287.1:0-4181 GCA_049666745.1 Gammaproteobacteria bacterium | reverse complement strand
CTGCGCGTCAAGGATGAATCGACCAAACGCTACGCAGACGGACCGCGTGTGACCGCGAGTCTCGGGGTGGCAAGTCAGCTCGACAATCCAGCGGATCCCGGCGCGCTGAATAATCTCGCCGACGAGGCCTTGTATGCCGCCAAGCAAACCGGACGTAACCGGGTTATGAGCTGGGCGGCGATGAAAGGCGATGAGCATCTGGCTGAAGTTGATCAGGCGCAAGCGTCAGTGGAGGCCTCGGCTGATGATCCCACCGTCATGAATTTACAGCACCGTATTACCGAGCTGGAAGATATTGCCACCCAGTTTTCATCTGAACTCGAATACAGTAAGAGCTATGACGGCCTGACCGGGCTGCCTAACCAGATGTTGTTTTACGATCGTATTCACCAGGCCATAGAGCGCGGCACCCGCCACGATCAGCTCGCCGCGGTGCTGATTATCGATATCGAGATGTTCAGCCAGGTCAATGCCAGCCTGGGCAGGTCCGGGGGCGACGAGTTGCTCAAGCAGGTTGCTTACCGGCTGAACTCGATCGTACGCAAATCCGATGGTGTATCGCGTCTCAGCGTTTCGCGTTTTGCCGGCGATGAGTTCGCCGTGCTGTTTACCGATCTACCGGAAAAAGAACAGGTTACCTGGGCAGTGAAGCGAATTCTCGATGTCATCAATCAGCCGGTTGAAGTCGAGGGTAATACGGTATACCTGACCAGTCATGTCGGCGTCAGCATCTATCCGACCGATGCGGACAGTGTCGAGTCGCTGCTCAACAATGCGATGAGTGCCAAACAGTACAGTAAAAAGCATAAATCGGAGCTCGGTTACCAGTTTTATGATCATCATGTGCAGGAGCTTTCGGTCAGGCATCTGCAGCTCGAAGTCGAACTGCACCAGGCCGTTACCAATGAAGAATGGATACTGCAGTACCAACCCAAGCTGGATGTCGTTCAACAGAAGATCGTCGGCGCGGAGGCACTGATCCGCTGGAATCACCCCGAACGAGGCATAGTCTCGCCTTATGAATTTATCGAGTTTGCGGAACAGCGGGGATTGATCGTGCCGATTGGTGACTGGGTCATTCGCGAGTCTTGCAAGCAGTTGCGCGCCTGGCTCGACCTCGGCATCCGCGACTGCAAGGTCGCGATCAACCTGTCCAGCGTACAGCTGGTTCAATCCGATATCGTGCAACGAATCCTGAGTAGCCTGGATGAATTCGAGGTTCCGCCGCGAATGCTCGAGGTTGAAATTACCGAGACCATCCTGATGGAAAATGTGCGCCTGGCGATCGAGTCACTCGAACGGCTACATGCGCGCGGCATCACCATTGCGATCGATGATTTCGGTACCGGTTACTCGTCATTGAGTTACCTGAAAACGCTGCCTATCGATAGCCTGAAAATTGATCGTGGTTTCATTAATGATATTTGTAGCGACGAAAACGATCAGAAGATCGTGCAGACGCTGATAACGATGGCGCATTCGATGAATATGAAAGTGGTCGCCGAGGGGGTTGAAGATTCTGCGCAATTCGAACTGCTCAGCAAATATGGGGTTGACGAGATCCAGGGTTACCTGCTGAGTAAACCGGTCGACCCGCAGGCGCTGGAAACGATACTACGAAACCCGGTACCGCAGCTGGATGCGCCGGCAAATGTAGTGCAACTGCGACCTTGAGATGGCTGCTGGGATTATTGCCTAATCATCCAGTTGAAAACCAAGCTCGGATAAAATAGCGCCACGCAATTTATCATTGACCTGCCTGATCCTGAAGCGCTCGTACTCGAGCCGATCGGGGTAGACCTTGCGCAGTCCGTCAAAATGAGCCGCAAACGCATCATCATCCAGATTGGCTCCGCCAACGAAGGCGTCGTGGTCGCGCCAGATATTGCAATGCTGCTGCAACAGGTTCTGCCAGAATTCGAGGCTGGAGCCGCTTGACCCGCAATAAAGCTCTGCTGCCGCCGGCAGCTGTTGCGACATATGCCAGCCGGGGGCCAGCTTGAAATGTTTACCGGCGGCATCGAGCACCATCTGCGTGCCGCGCAAGCGGCCTTCGACGCTATAGCCGGCGATATGCGGGGTGGCCAGATCGACGCGTCGCAACAGTTCGCGTGATACTAATGGCTCATGTTCCCAGGTATCGAGAAACAGGTGCAGATCATCGCGTCGGTTTAACAATTGCAGCAAAGCCTGGTTGTCGACTATCTCACCGCGCGCCGCGTTGATCAGCAGGCAACCTTCGCTTAACGATTCCAGGCGGGGGCTGTTCAACAGGTGGAATGTCGGGTGCGGACCACTGCGCGTCAGCGGCACGTGCAGGCTGATTAAATTGCATTCCCGCAGAATGGTGTCGAGATCGACGAAATCCTGGACGGTTTGGCCTGCTTGCTGCAATGGCGGGTCGCAGACCAGGCACTCGATGCCGAGCGCATCGAGTTTTTGCTGCAGGCGCGAACCGACGTTACCAAGGCCGACAATACCCGCCCGCATCTGTAATGGATCGAAGCCCTTGCGCTTCGATAGCGCAAACAGTCCGCTGATCACGTACTCGGCTGCGCCTTCGGCATTGCAGCCGGCTGCGTTGCTGAAGCCGATACCGGATTTGGCCAGGTAGTCGAGGTCGATATGATCGGTGCCGATCGTTGCGGTGCCTACGAATTCGACCGGGCTGTTGTGCAGTAATGCCGCGTCAACCCGGGTGACGGTACGCGTGATCAGGCAGCGACAGTCTATTAAATGCCGGGGGCGGATTTCCCGTCCCGGCATCAGTTCAACCTCACCGAGGTCGCGAAACGCTGTGGCTACTTGCGGAATATTCTGGTCCGCCAGGATTTTCACGTCAGGCAGAAACGGTCGATCAGGTTCTCCAGCATATTGATGGTGGGGTCGATTTGTGCCACTGGCAGGAATTCATTCGGCTGATGGGCCTGGTCGATGGATCCAGGACCGATGACGATAGTTTCGGTTTGCATCATGTTGTAGTAGGGCGCCTCGGTGCCGAAGGCGACGCTGCTGGATTTTTTGCCGGTTACCTGCGTCAGGTACTGCGCTATTTCGCTGGCTTCCGCGGTATCCATCGGTGGCAGTCCCTCTCCGAAGACGCGAGTTTTTACCTTGAGCCCACGCGTCCCGGCAATGTCGGCGCCGAGTTGATCAATATCCGCGTGCAGTTGTTCGAACGACATTCCCGGCAGGTAGCGGATATCGATAAGCAAGGTGCAGGCCCCGCATATCCGGTTGGAATTATCACCGCCGTGGATATGGCCGAGGTTCATGGTCGGTGTCGGGATCTTGAATGCCGGGTCGTTGAACTGCTGCTGGATGCGGTCGCGGTACTGGTAGAGCGCAGTCATGAACTGGTGCATACCGTCGAGCGCGTTGTTACCGAGCGACGGATCGCTGGCATGGCCTGACTGGCCAACGAACTCCACCGACATCGTCAGCACGCCCTTGTGCTGTCGAATCGGGGACAGGCTTGTAGGTTCGCCGATAACGCAGTAGGCCCCGAGCTTTCTGCCGTTGTCGGCGATCAACCTGGCGCCGGACATGGTCGATTCCTCGTCGGCGGTGGCAACCAGCGTCAGTGGTTTGTTGAGCCTGTCGAGATCGACCTTGCTACTGGCCGAAAGCGCGAGCGCGAGAAAACTTTTCATGTCACAACTGCCGAGGCCGTAGATGCGATCGTCGGCTTCGCGCGCCTCGAACGGATCGCCGAACCACAGTGCCGGGTCGCAGGGCACGGTATCGGTATGGCCTGACAACACCAGGCCGTCGCTGCCACTGCCGGCGCGCGCTATCAGGTTAAACTTTTTTTCGTCGATTGACTGGATTTCACAATCGAAACCGAGGCCTGCGCTCCAGTCGGCCAGCAGCTCGATGACCGCGCGGTTGCTCATGTCGTGATCCGGCGACACACAGCTCACCGAAGGGGTTGCAATCAGTTGTGCGATCATTTCGCGTGTTGGTGGCAAACCCATGGACATGACGGATTCTCTTAATCGTCCAGCAGATCGGTCACCGCGCCTTGCGACGCCGAACTGACCAGGCGTGCGTATTTCGCCAGCACACCACGCTTGTAACGGGGTTTGGGCGGGGTCCACGCTTTCGCGCGCCGCTTCATTTCGGCGTCGCTGATTTTGACGTTGACCTCGCGTTTCTCGGCGTTGATGGTGATGGTGTCA